>JAKITD010000084.1 GCA_021648265.1 Flavobacteriaceae bacterium
TGTTGGTGTAAATCTTCTTCAAATTCTTGCAAACTGGCATATAAAGCTCTAAAAGTATTACAGGCTTCGGCTGGCGGTGTGTAGTTGTCGCTAAGTTTTGCAATTTCTTTAAAAACATCGCCCACTGTTTCATGTTCGAGTTCCATCATATTAATTGGATTATTTACCGTTCCGAAATGGGCTGCACTTAGTTCGATTCCTTCTTTATCGGCTTTTATTAATTGTTTGATAAATGGAAATAACACCAATTCTTCTTTCTTTAAATGGGCAGCCAAATCTCCTGCTGCTTCTTGAAACAAACGATTAATCTCCACCACTTCTTCGTGATTAGAGCCGTGAACCGTTGCTACTTTTTCAGCATACTGACAAATTATTGGCAGGCTTTGCTCCACATAAGTATGGTGCACATTTACAATATGATCGATTAAAAATCCTAATTCCCAACTGTTATAATCGTGAGATCTGTTTGGAGTTTCATCTACCGCAAGTAGCTCTTGCTCTAGCACTTTATAATCTACTTGGTGTTTTGCACAGGCTTTTTCTAGGGAGATTCCTCCGCCACAACAAAAATCGATTCCATGTTTTTTAAAAACATTGGAAGCTTTTATATTTTCGGTTACTACTTCTGCTACTGTTTTATTTTCGTTAATGTTCATAGTATTTTATTTTAATGCAAAAATACTAAATAAAGATTAATTAGTCTTTAATTAATCTAAATAAAAAAGAAGACCGTTTAAAAATAACTCCCCGTGTCTTTTACCTACCAACTATTTGGAGTTAAAAAGACGTTATTTAAACAGTCTTACTTTTTATAAAAACCAATTAAGGTTATTGCTTATTACCTATCATTAAAAGTTCGTTACAAACTACTTCGGTGGTGTAGCGTTTGTTTCCGTCTTTATCGTCCCAAGATCTTGTGGTAAGTTTTCCTTCAATAGCAACTTCATTTCCTTTGGTTACATAATTTTCGATGATTTCGGCAGTTTTTCCCCAAGCAACTACGTTGTGCCATTCGGTATTTTGAATTTTTTCGCCTTGTGCATTTTTATAGCTATCGTTTGTTGCGATGCTAAATTTTGCTAATTTTTTTCCAGAATCTAAATTGATAATTTCTGGGTCATTTCCTAAGTTTCCAATCAACTGTACTTTGTTTCTTAATGAGTTCATAATTTTAAATTTTTGTCTTAAACAGTTAAGTATTTTTCCTCGGGCTCGTCCCGGGGATCTTTTATATTGAAACTAAATGCTTGATTCTAAATTTTAAGAAACAAAGCTTTAACATTTCAACACTGCAAACATACCGCGACCAAAAAATGAGAGTCGGTTGTTACGTACTTACTTTCGTTTATAGTTGTTTGTAAACGCTTAAACACATCTACTATATTGATTTAATTAGGTTTGTTCAAAGTAGTTAATTTTATGAAAATCGAAAAATATTATTTTTATTTATAAATCTCTTATTAATTAAATAGAATTATTAACTTTGATAGGGCTTATTTCAAATAAGCAACTTTTCTTTTACATCATACAATGACTAAAATTCATAAAAAGCTAAATGAACTTTCCGCAACAGCAATTTGTGGAAACGACATCAGCTCATCGGTGCTATATGTTTCGGCATTAGCAATTGCATTTGCAGGGCAATATGCTTGGATAACTTTATTAATAGTTTCATTCGTATTATTTTTGTTTAGGAAAATTTATGGCGAAGTTGTGGGAGCCCTACCCTTAAACGGTGGTGCTTATAATGCATTGTTAAACACCACAAGTAAATCTACCGCGTCGTTTGCAGCAACTTTAACTTTGCTCTCGTATATGGCAACTGCGGTGATTTCAGGAAATGAAGCCATTCATTATCTCCATCATTTAATTACAGGAATGCCAATAATTCCAGTTACTATTGGCTTATTAGCTGTATTTGCAATCTTAGCCATTGGAGGGATTACTGAATCTGCAAAAGTTGCTATTGGAATTTTCCTTTTTCATTTAACATCATTACTAGTTCTTACAGGTTTTATCACCTACTTTTTAATTCAAAATGGAGTTGGTACTTTTTTTGAAAATTGGCATTTTCCAACTCAAGAAGGAGGGATTACGAAAGCGATATTTTTAGGTTTTGCAGCATCTATGTTAGGTGTTTCTGGTTTTGAAAGTTCAGCAAATTTTGTGGAAGAACAGGAAAAAGGAGTCTTCCCTAAAACGCTTAAAAATATGTGGGTTATTGTGAGTGTCATCAATCCCTTAATGGCAATCTTTGCCTTGGCTTTGTTTGCACTTCCTGTTTTACAAAGTGACGCTTATCAAAACACACTTTTAGTTGAAATGGGAGAACACGTAGGAGGTTCTTGGCTGGCTTATTTAATTGCAGTCGATGCTTTTTTAGTATTAAGTGGTGCGGTTTTAACAAGTTTTGTAGGGGTTACAGGTTTGTTAGAGCGGATGACTTTAGACCGAATTATGCCACCTTTCTTTCTAAAGAAAAATAAACGCGGTAGTTCTTATCGTATTATTACTATGTTTTTCTTGTTATGTGTTTCGGTTTTATTAATTACTAAAGGAAATGTAAAATTATTAGCGGGCGTTTATACCATTTCATTTTTATCGGTGATGGCTTTGTTTGGTTTAGGAAACATATTACTAAAAGTACGCCGAAGTCAATTACCAAGGCCCGAACGTGCTTCAAGATTAGCTGTTTTTATAGCGATTGTCGCTGTTTTAATTGCCTTAGTTGGGAATTTAATTATGACTCCAAAGGACGATTTACCAAGTAATTTTATGGTGTTCCTTTATTACTTTGTTCCTTCTATTTTGTTTATTCTAACTATGCTTAATCGTACGGTATTATTAAAACTAGTACTGAATACCATCGATGCAATTTTCGACCCTATTCGTGCTTTTGTAATTAAACTTGATAAAAAAATACAACGAACGGTTGATAAAATTAACGATCAAGAGTTTGTGTTTTTTACCAAAGGAGATAACATAGCAACGCTAAATAGAGTAATGCTTTATATTACTAAAAACGAACATACTAAAAAAATAAAAATTGTTCATATATTAAGTAAAGAACAAGAAATACCTAAAAACTTAGAACAAGAAATCGATTTTCTGAACAAAGAATATCCAGATATTGAAATAGAATTTGTAGTTGTAGAAGGAAGTTTTACTCCACAACAAATTAGAAAATTATCTAAAGAGTGGAACATTCCTATTAACTTTATGTTTATTGGATCACCTAGTAATAAATTCCCTTTTAAAATTGAAGAATTAGGTGGGGTTCGGCTTATTATTTAATTCGTTATTTTTACGAAAAATTCATTTAATGTCAAAATTAAATATAGAAGAAATACACCTTATAAGTAAACATAGTAATTGGGCAGAAAATGCTGTTCAGGTTGCACTTACAAAAAATGTGTATCATAAAACTGAAGCTTGGCAAAAGTTTATTCGCTTATTGCTTATTAGTCTTGGTGTTGGATTTACAACAGCAGGAATCCTATTCTTTTTCGCCTATAACTGGAACAACTTACACAAATTTGTGAAAATTGGAATGATGGAAACTTTGATTATCATCGCAACATCTATCGTTTTGTTTTCTAAATTTTCATTGCCAATAAAAAACACAATTCTTACTGCGGCTTCCATTTTAGTGGGTGTTTTATTTGCTGTTTTTGGACAGGTGTATCAAACTGGCGCCAATGCATACGATTTCTTTTTAGGTTGGACTTTTGCCGTTATATTATGGGTGATAATTTCAAATTTCGCTCCCCTTTGGTTGGTGTTTTTATTGCTTATAAATACTACATTCATTTTATTTACTGAACAAGTGGCACAAGGTTGGTCTGAGGTTTTTGTCTTTTTATTATTGTTTTTAATGAATGGATTCTTTTTAGTTTCAAGTCTTTTAATAAAACAATTTAAAGACTATAAAATCCCTAAATGGTTTACCAATATTATTGCTTTGGCAGTGGTGGTTTTTGGAACTTTTGGAATTACCTTTGGATTATTTGATAATTTTAATAGCACTTTCGGACTGTTAATCATCGCTGTATTTTCTTTATTCGGAGTTGGAATTTACTACGGACTTAAATTTAAAAGTGGTTTTTATTTAGCCATTATCTCTTTTGGATTGGTATTTATTTTTACAGGTTTTTTAATTAAAATTTCATCAAATGAATTCATGTTTTTTGTAGTGAGTTTATTTATTATTGGAAGCGTCACCTTGGTGATTAAAAGTTTAATCGATTTACAAAAAAAATGGAATCATGAATAAGAAAGAACAACTTTTACATTTGGCAAACTCCATTAAAACCTCTGAAGGTGACTGTTTCAATTTTAATGAAACCGAATTAGTTAAAGAACTCAATCTCCAACAAGAAAACAAATCGAGTTTAGTAATTAAAATACTTTCCATTTTTGGAGGAATCTTATCATCATTCGCATTTCTTGGCTTTTTATTAATTGCTGGTCTATATGATTCGGAGATAGGAATGGTGATTTTTGGGATTGGTTTTATTGCAGGTTCCATCCTAATTAACAAGGCTCAAGACAAACTCATTACTGATACTTTAAGTGTTTCGCTGTATATTTTAGGTCTAGCTTTAATAGGTTTTGGTTTTTCTGAAATGGATATGAACGAAAACTTAATCATCATCGTTTTTATCGGCATTGCAGTAAGCTCCTTGTTTATTACACAAAATTATATGCTATCGTTTATCTCAATACTCACTATTAACGGAAGCCTTTTGGCATTAATCGCTTCCAATAATTTGTACAGTCTAATCCATTTGTACATTGCTATAAATACTGCGTTGCTCGTTTTTATTTTTTTAAATGAAGCGAAAATAATCACTTATAATAAAAAGTTTTCAAAACTGTATAATCCTTCTAGAATTGCGATTGTTATTAGTTTATTAACAGGATTAATTGTAGTAGGAACTAAAGATTTTCTTCCTATTTCAACTAATATAATATGGATTTCATCTTTGGTGTTTTTTGTTGCGATTATTTATTTGATTTCAAAAATTGTTTCTGTTTTACAAATAGAAACTGCAAAAAACAAAAATCTTATTTATTTGTTAAGCGGAATTATACTAATTCCAACCGTACTTTCTCCTTCCATTTCGGGAGCATTACTAATCGTTTTACTTTCCTTTTATGTAAATTACAAAACGGGGCTGGTTATCGGAATCATTTCATTTATATATTTCATTTCACAATATTATTACGATTTGAGTTTTACCCTATTAACCAAGTCGATAATTCTATTTAGTTCGGGAATATTATTTATAACTTTCTATTTAATTATCAATAAAAAACTGCTTCCGAATGAAAAAAATTAAATGGTATCTCATCGCCGTCAACTTAGTTGGTTTATTGGTGTTTTTTAACTTCGGAATTCTTTCAAAAGAAAAAGTGTTGGATAAAGGCGAATTGGTACTTTTAGAATTAGCTCCCGTAGATCCAAGGTCATTAATGCAAGGAGATTATATGCGTTTGCGGTATGAAATTTCTGAAAGAACGTATAATTCCGACAGTATCCCAAAAAGGGGTTATTATGTGTTGAAACTGAATGACAGCGGAATTGCAAAAAAAGTAAGAATTCAAGAACAACTAAATCCACTAAATAAAAACGAACTTTTAATTAAATATACCAGCGGAAATTGGAATCTGAATATTGGAGCAGAATCTTTCTTTTTTCAAGAAGGAGAAGGCGAAAAATTTGAAACTGCAAAATACGGAGGACTTAAAATTGATACTGAAGGAAACAGTATTTTAATAGGACTTTACGATGAGAATTTAAACCTCATTAAATAGTTATTTTCTAAATAAGGCGAATTGACAATTGTCATTTTTTTAGGCTACATTTAGAATTAAATTTGCTAATCAATAAATTTAAAACCATGTATGATAAAGTATTAGAAATGCAAGAATTCATCAGCCAACCCTGGCCTTGGTGGATGGGAGGTGCTGTTATAGGACTTACCCTCTTTTTATTATTTAAATTTAATAAAGATTTTGGATTATCCGCTAACTTAAGGACGATGTGCGCTGCCGATGGAGCAGGTAAATATTCCGATTTTTTTGAATTTGATTGGGAAAAACAAGGATGGAATTTAATGGTAGCCTTAGGTGCTATGTTTGGTGGTTATGTTGCTGCAAATTATTTTGGTGGCGACGGGCTTGCTCATATTTCTCAAGCGACATTAGACACTTTAAATCAAATTTCTCCAGAGCCATATCTTACTGCGGACAACGTACACATTGTTCCTGGAAAAGACACGATGCACGGTGTAAATTTACCAGAATGGTGGAATTTATATTCTTGGAAATCACTTTTTACCGTTAGAGGCTTAATCATTATTGTTGGTGGTGGATTTTTAATAGGATTTGGAGCTAGATACGCTGGAGGTTGTACTTCTGGACACGCTATTTCTGGTATTGCAAACTTACAATTACCTTCATTGGTAGCTGTAATTGGATTCTTCGTAGGAGGTTTAATTATGACTTGGCTCATACTTCCTTACATTTTACAAATCACAATCTAATTAAAATTCAGAAAAATGAAATTATTCAAATATATAATCATCGGTTTTTTATTCGGTTTCGGAATGTGGAAACTCGAAGCAATATCTACCTTTAGAATCATAGAAATGTTCCACTTTCAGTCCTTCCATATGTACGGGATAATTATAAGTGGTGTTGTTATAGGAATTATTATTACACAATTATTTAAAAAAGGAAAAATTAAAGCCGTTCATGGCGAAACTGTAAAATTTAATGACAAGAGTCACGAATGGTGGCGTTATATTTTAGGCGGAATTATCTTCGGAATGGGCTGGGCACTTACCGGTGTTTGTTCAGGAATGATGTTCGTATTAGTTGGTTCAGGATATACCATTTTTATCGTATTTATTGGTGCTGCTTTACTCGGAACTTTTACTTACGGTTATTTCAGAAAATCACTTCCGCATTAAGTATAAAATTATTTAAGCTAAAGATAGTAATTAAAATTAATATGTTTTAATTACTATTTTTTGTTATATTCGATTTTTTTTAAAAGCAACTTAAAACTAAAGCATACTAAATGGTAAAAAAAATCCTTCTTACTCCATTTCAAAAATTTGTAAAAACTGAAAGCTTAGCAGGGATTTTGCTTTTTAGCGCAACAATTATTGCATTAATATGGGCAAATTCATCTTATGGAACTTCTTATGAAAACTTATTACAATATAAAATTGGAATTTCTTTTCAGGATTTCGAATTAAAAAAACCTTTAATTCTATGGATTAACGATGGGCTAATGGCCATCTTCTTTTTCTTAATTGGTTTAGAATTAAAAAGAGAATTATTAGTTGGTGAAATAAATACACTAAAAAAAGCAACGTTTCCTCTTGTCGCAGCTCTAGGCGGTGTGGTAGTTCCTGTTATTTTATTTTTAGTGTTAAACCAAAACCCCGAAACCGAAAAAGGTTGGGGAGTCCCAATGGCAACAGATATTGCCTTCGCATTAGCAATATTAAGTACCCTAGGAAAAAGGGTGCCATTAAGTCTAAAAATATTTTTAACCGCTTTTGCAATTATCGATGATATTGCTGCTGTACTTGTAATTGCCATATTTTACAGTACCGATATTAATTGGGATTATATTTTATACGGCTTAGCAATTATTGGTTTTTTAGCTTTGCTTTATTATAAGAAGAAGTATTCTTTTTCAATAGGAATTGTTTTAGCAGTAATCATCTGGTTTTTGTTTTTAAAATCTGGGATTCATCCAACTATAGCTGGAGTTCTACTGGCTTTTACTATTCCTGTGAATAGACGAATAGACATCCCATTTTTTTCTGAAAA
>JAKITD010000085.1 GCA_021648265.1 Flavobacteriaceae bacterium
TTCAATTGATATTGAACTTCTTACCACCAAAATAATAGAAAATATTGAAGATTTTGGGTTGCTGAAAAATACTCACAACTTTAAATGTCAAGCGGTTGCGTAATGTTGTTTTGGTGCGAAACTTGAGATTGTAACAGATAATCAAGGAGTTATGAAATCTCAATTTACAAGATTATAAGTTTCTTGAAAGAAAGCCTATTGATATCATTGACTTTCTATTTTTTAAAATGAAAGTATGAGTTTGCCCTGTACAAATCAATATTTTAATAGCTAACTAACTAATATAAAGTAGTATTTTTGCAAAAATTTTTTCAGATGGAATCTTTTTCAACATTCAACATTTCTAAGCAATTGCATTATGCGATTGATGATTTAGGTTTCAAAAAACCAACGCCAATCCAGTCGCAATCTTTTTCTGTGATTCAGTCTGGAAAAGATATGGTTGGTATTGCACAAACTGGTACCGGAAAAACCTTTGCTTTTATGCTACCATTATTACAAGGACTTCCGTTTTCGAGAGAATTACATCCAAGAATTTTAGTAATTGTACCTACCCGGGAATTGGTAATTCAGGTGGTCAATGAAATTAAAAAATTCGCTAAATACATGGATATTCGTGTGTTAGGCGTTTATGGTGGCGTAAACATGAATCCACAGAAAGAAGCTATAGTGCTAGGTTGTGACATTATAGTCGCTACGCCAGGACGGTTATACGATTTGGTATTGAGTAGAGCATTGCAATTAAAATCGGTAAGAAAATTAGTGATTGATGAAGTAGATGTAATGTTGGATTTAGGATTTAGATTTCAACTAATCAACATCTTTGAATTGCTACCAAAGCGAAGACAAAATATTATGTTTTCGGCTACGATGACCGATGATGTAAATGAATTAATTCACGACTTTTTTGAAGCACCAACCACTATTTCGGTTGCGGTGAGCGGAACTCCGTTAGATAATATTCAGCAGTCTTGTTATTCGGTTCCTAATTTTTATACGAAGATTAATTTGTTGACTCATTTGCTTCAGAAAGACGGAGAATTCAGTAAAGTATTGGTCTTTGTTTCTAATAAACGAAGTGCCGATTTATTGTTTACTGAATTGGAAGACGTATTCACTTCCGAAGTAGCAGTAATTCATTCAAACAAAACACAAAATTATCGAATCCGTTCTATTGAAAATTTCAATAACGAGGAAACTAGAATTTTGGTAACGACAGATATAATGGCACGTGGACTGGATTTAGATCAGATTTCGCATGTTGTTAATTTTGATACTCCTCCATTTCCCGAAAACTATATGCATCGTATTGGTCGTACCGGTCGAGCTGAAAAAGAAGGAAATTCCATCTTACTTTTTACTGAAAAAGAGGCTCCTTTAAAGGAGCGAATTGAAGCTTTAATGGAAGTTGAAATTCCGTTGTTGGAAATGCCTTCAGAAATAGAAATTTCTAAAAAATTAACCTACGACGAACAACCGAAACATAAGGAGGGTAATAACCCGTTGAATTTAGAAGATTCAGGTAAAGGTTTCCACGAAAAGAAAGAGAAAAATAGAAAAGAAAATTTAGGGGGTTCGTATAAAAGAACCATCAAAAAGAAATACAAAAAGCCGAAGACCAAAGGCGATAAGAATTTTAATAAGCGGAATAAAAACAAGTAAATCACTAACCAACTAGAACATAGTTTTATATGACTATCGGATTCGTTACATAGAATTCACTTGGACTATATAATTGATAACGTGATGATTATGTTTTACCAAAAACGAAATTAAATTATAATCCGTTAAAAATGTGACAAAACCAACCCTGAAAATTGTCTTGCAAAAGGCACTACATCGCAAATCACTTTTATACAGCTAGTTACAAAATATTATTTTGTGCAATCAATCCGATAGTCATATAGTTTTATGTGCTAAATGAATTTAATATTCATTATAAATTGTGTAACTAGATGTTTATTTTAAAAATAATTGTTAGTTCTTTATCTTTAATTTTTCTTAAATATATTAGCATTTGTGTCTTGTTTCATCTTCCCCTAAAAGAAGAAATATAAATCAAAAAAGCTGAACAATGATTCCATTGTTCAGCTTTTTTAAGTAAATTTAATTCTTTAATAATCTGTGTCGATTATTTATTATTTATGAATAGACATAAATTTACTTAATTAGGTTTTAGATATATTTGGTACTTCGACTGCGTTCATTAACCCCGTTCAACCAAACAAAAATTCTAAAAAGGATATTTGTTTTCCTCATTTACTTTATCAGCAATCTGTGTGCGTAATGCTGCAACATTTGGCTGATTTTGGTATTTGGTAAATCGCTTTAGACCCATCAACATCATACGTTGTTCGTCACCTTCAGCGAAAGAAACAATCGCTTCTTTTGCTTTTCTTTGAATGATGTCTACCGCATTATACAAATACAATTGCGTCATAGCAATTTGGATTTTCTGAGAATCTTCACCAAAACGTTTGATGTTTTTACGAGTTCTTAAAATGGCACTTTCTGCTAAATATACTTCAATTAAAATATCTGAGGCGGCAATTAATACTTGTTGCTGTTCTTCTAAATCTGCACCAAACTTTTGAGCAGCGGCACCACCTACCATTAAAAATACTTTTTTCAGGTTTTCTATGATGGCTTTTTCTTCTGCAAAAGTTTCAGAATAATCCGGTGTATCAAACGATGGAATTCCTGTTAATTCACCAACAACTGCTTGTGCAGGTCCCATTAAATCTACGTGACCTTTCATTGCTTTCTTCATTAACATACCAACTGTTAACATTCTATTAATCTCGTTGGTTCCTTCGTAAATTCTTGAAATACGACCATCTCTCCAAGCAGATTCCATTGGAGCATCGGCACTAAAGCCCATACCTCCGTAAATCTGAATTCCTTCATCAAAACAAGCTTGCGCATCTTCAGAAACAGCTACTTTTAAAATAGAACATTCGATTGCAAATTCTTCAACACTTTTTAATTCAGCTTCTTGGTGTGTGTTTCCTGCTTCTAAACGAAGTTTCATACGATCTTCAATGTCTTTACCAGCTCTATAAGTAGCACTTTCATCTACATAGGCATTGGTTGTCATTTCGGCAATTTTAGATTTGATAGCTCCAAATTGTGAAATAGGTGTTTTAAATTGTTTACGCTCATTTGCATATTGAACAGCGAGTGTTGTTATTCTTTTTTGTGCATCTAAGTTTGCTGCTGCTAATTTAATACGACCAATATTTAAAACATTCATCGCAATTTTAAATCCACTACCTCTTTCAGAAAGCATATTTTCAACTGGAACTATTGTATTGGTAAAAAATACTTGACGAGTAGAGGAGGAGTGAATACCGAGTTTATTTTCCTCTTCACCCATTGTAATCCCGTTTTCAGGATCGTTTTCAACTATGAAACCAGTGATGTATTTGTCATCTTCAATACGAGCAAACACAATGAATGTACTTGCGAATCCTGCATTTGAAATCCACATTTTTTGCCCGTTGATGATGTATTTTTTTCCGTCTTCAGAAAGAACCGCTTTTGTTTTTCCACTGTTGGCATCACTACCTGCAGTTGGTTCAGTTAAACAATAGGCTCCAAATTTTGCTCCAGTTGCTAGGTCTGGTACATATTTTTGTTTTTGTTCTTCGGTACCATACAAAACGATTGGCATAGTCCCAATTCCGGTATGTGCGCCAAAAGCTGTTGCGATAGATCCCGTTGCTCCAGAGATATAGTCACAAACTAATAAAGTTGTTATAAAACCCATTCCGAGTCCTCCGTACGCTTCAGGAACCGCAATTCCTAAAAGTCCGAGTTCTCCTGCTTTACGCATAATTTCTTCCGTTAGAGCGTAATCTTTTTTCTCTAAACGAGCTTTATGAGGCCATATTTCACGATCTACAAAATCAATTACTGCCTCTTTCATCATTTTTTGTTCTTCGGTAAAATCTTCTGGTGTGAAGACTGCCTCGCATGGAGTGTCTTTTACTATAAATTGACCTCCTCTTATTAGTTCTGTGTTTTCCATAGTTTTTTATTAAGATGAGAGAGTAGAGAGAAAAGAATAAAGATGGATTAAAACTTAATCATTAAGTCCGTTTTGAAAACCCATTGTCATTCTTTGCCATTCGGCTTTTTTTTCTTCTAATTTCTCTAATGTTTCATTATTTATATATTTTCTGTGTTTTGCAATTAATAATTGTGTTCCTAATTCAAAAGAAGATCCTAAAGAATAATTTATAAAATTTTTGAAAGATTTATCTGTCCTGCTAGAACCTTCTGCTATATTACTTGGCATAGAAACTGAGCATCTACTTATTTGAGAACTTAAATCAAATTGTTCATGTTTAGGAAAGTCTAAAAGAATATCAGAAACATCATTAGCTATTTCTAGACCAAGTTTCCATATTTTTAAATTCTTATAATTATGTCTTCTTCCCATTCTCTTCTTTCAACTCTCTTTTCTTTATTCTTTTATCTTTTTTTCTTTATTTCAAAAATTCATAAATCCCAGCAGCACCTTGCCCTGTACCTACGCACATCGTTACTATACCGTATTTTCCTTTCATATCTCTTTTTCGCATTTCATCGAAAAGTTGTGTTGAAAGTTTTGCTCCAGTACAACCTAATGGGTGTCCTAATGCAATGGCTCCACCGTTTACATTTACGATGTCTGGATTAAGGTTTAATTCTCTCATTACTGCTAATGATTGTGATGCGAATGCTTCGTTTAATTCAATTAAATCGATATCGCTTTGTTTTAATCCTGCTTGTTTTAATGCTTTTGGAATGGCTTTTACAGGTCCAATTCCCATAATTCTAGGTTCTACACCAGCTGCTGCAAAATTTACCATTCTTGCGATTGGTTCAAGGTTTAATTCTTTTACCATTTCTTCACTCATCACCATTACAAAGGATGCACCATCACTCATTTGAGATGAGTTTCCTGCGGTTACACTTCCGCCAGCTGCAAATACCGCTCTTAATTTTGCTAACGCTTCTTTGGAAGTTCCTTTACGAGGACCTTCATCCTTAGTTACGGTGTAATTTTTGGTTTCTTTTTTTCCTGCTTCATTTACAAAAGTATGTTCTACATTTATTGGAACAATTTGATCTTGAAAACGATCTTCAGCTTGAGCTCGTAAGGCTTTCATATGTGAATTATAAGCAAATTCATCTTGATCCTCACGAGAAACGTTAAACTGATTTGCAACGGCTTCGGCAGTTAATCCCATTCCCCAGTAATAATCTTCATTACCTTCTTTAGCGAGTTTGTAGTCTGGCGTTGGTTTGTATCCTCCCATAGGAATGTAACTCATACTTTCTGCACCACCAGCGATGATACAACTTGCCATTCCACTTTGGATTTTTGCTGTTGCCATGGCGATGGTTTCGATTCCTGAAGCGCAATATCTATTTACGGTTACACCCGGAACATCATCAATTTTAAGTCCCATTAAGGAAATAAGACGTGCCATATTTAACCCCTGCTCGGCTTCTGGCATGGCGTTTCCTACCATAACATCATCGATGCGAGTTTTGTCTAATTCTGGTAATTCCTTCATTAGATATTCTATGGTTTCCGCAGCCAATTCGTCGGGTCTTTTAAATCTGAAAAGTCCTCTTGGTGCTTTTCCTACTGCGGTACGGTATGCTTTTACAATGTAAGCGGTTTTGTTCATAATATTTTATTTTAAAAGAGAAGAGAAAAAAGAATAAAGAGAAAAGATTAGAAAGTGGTTATTTGTCTAAACCATTTTGAAATCCCATAGTCATTCTTTGCCACTCAGCTATTTTTTCTTCTAATTTCTCTAATGTTTGATTATTTATATATTTTCTGTGTTTTGCTATTAATAATTGTGTCCCTAATTCGAAAGAAGAACCTAAAGAATAATTTAAAAAATTCTTGAAAGATTTATTACTTCTTCCTGAGCCTTCAGCAATATTACTAGGCATAGAAACAGAACAATTGCTAATCTGAGAGCTTAAGTCATATCGTTCATGCTTGGGGAATTCCATAAGAATATCAGAAACATCATTCGCTATTTCTAAGCCAAGTTTCCAGATTAATAAATTCTTATAATTATGTCGTCTTCCCATCTCTCTTTTCTCTATTCTTTTCTCTTTATTCTTTTTTCTCTTCTCTTTATTCTTTTTTCTTTTCTCTTTATTCTTTTTTCTTTTCTCTTTTTTCTAGTTTCTCAACGGTTTCCCAGTCTTCAACATATGTTCGATGCGTTCTAATGTTTTACGTTCGGTACAAAGACTTAAGAAAGCTTCTCTTTCGATGTCTAATAAGTATTGTTCTGAAACGTAAGATGGTTCCGATAAATCTCCACCTGCCATAACGTATGCTAATTTGTTGGCGATTTTACGATCGTGCTGGCTAATGTATTTTCCTGCTTGCATTTGGTCGGTTCCTACTAAGAACATTCCTAAGGCTTGTTTTCCAAGAACTCGTACATCTTTTCTTTGCACTGGTTGTGTGTAACCTTGATCTGCCATGGAACGAGCTACTGCTTTTGCGGTTGCAATCTGGCGGTCTTTATTAACGACTACGATGTCTTTCCCTTTCTGAAGGATGTCTAAATCGAATGCTTCATAAGCTGAAGTTGATACTTTTGCCATTCCGATGGTTAAAAAATGTTCTTGTAAAACATTTAATTCTACATCATTTTTATGATATAAATCTCCAGCACGTAAAGCCATTTCTTTTGAACCTCCACCACCAGGAATTACACCAACTCCAAATTCAACCAAACCAATGTAGCTTTCGGCTGCAGCCACTACACGATCTGCGTGTAAGGTCATTTCGCAACCTCCACCTAAAGTCATTCCGTGAGGAGCAACTACGGTTGGAATTGAAGAATAGCGCAAACGCAATACGGTATCTTGAAAATATTTGATTGCCATATTTAGCTCTTCGTATTCTTGTTCGACAGCCATCATAAAAATCATTCCGATGTTGGCGCCTACAGAGAAGTTGGGTCCTTGATTTCCGACTACCAATCCGTCGAAATTCTTTTCAGCCATATCGATAGCCGTATTTAATCCTGCTAATACATCGCCTCCAATGGTATTCATTTTACTTTGGAACTCTACATTTAAGATTCCATCGCCTAAATCTTCTACAACAACACCACTATTTTTGAAAACCTCGTTTGATTTACGAATGTTATTCAGAATAATAAATGAATCTTGTCCTGGAACTTTTACGTGTTTTTTTTGTGGAATGTCATAATAATAGGTAGCACCATTTTTAATGGTATAGAATTCTTCGATTCCTGCATCCAACATTTCTTGAATCCAAGGAGCAGCTTCTTTACCTAAATCTTTTATAAGTTGAAGACCTTCTTTTACACCTACAGCATCCCAAATTTGGAAAGGTCCGTGTTCCCAACCAAATCCTGCTTTCATTGCATCATCAATTCGGTACAATTCATCTGAAATTTCAGGAATACGTTTAGAGGAATAAGCGAACATTCCTGCAAAATTCTTTCGATAGAATTCTCCTGCTCGGTCTTTTCCTTTTACTAACACTTTAAAACGATCGATGACATTATCGATTGTTTTTGTCATTTCGAGCGTAGCAAATTTCGCTCTCTTTTTAGAGTTATATTCTAAGGTATTCAGATCCATCACTAAGATTTCACTTTTTCCTTGTTCGTTTTTCACTTTTTTATAAAATCCTTGCCCGGTTTTAGATCCTAACCATTTGTTTTCCATCATCGTATTGATGAATTCTGGCAATTTGAAGATATCGTGTTCTTCATCGTTTGGAAGTCCTTGGTACAATCCGTTGGCAACGTGAACCAAGGTGTCAA
>JAKITD010000086.1 GCA_021648265.1 Flavobacteriaceae bacterium
CAAAAATATGTGGAAGACCACATGAATATGCTACAAGAAAATCAAGGTAGAGTTAAGAAATATTTTCAACACAACGATATTAAATACGCTGCATAATGGTTACGGTAAATAAACGTCGGGTTAATAGCTCCATCATCAAAAATGCTGTATGCAAAAGGATTTAAGGGAACGATATAATCCATGTAATAGGTGTTGTCATGTAAACTCATAAAATCAAGATAATCGGGATCACTGCAACCATCACCTAACCCTATAAATTCAGCATCTAAAATAAATTCTATGTTATTAATATTATAATTAATAACATCTGTACTCCACCCAAAATTACAATACGCATATATGTAATTAAAAGAGTCTGAATAAAAATATAATTCTGTCACAAAACTTTGCGAAGGCGGGAAAAAATCCTCTCCATCAACTATTACTTTTTGCAAATACCAATCATTCTCAAAAAGTTGTGGGTCTTGTGCATAACTATTAAAATAAGTTAGCACTGCTGCGAATACTATTAAATATTTTTTCATAACTTATTGTTTTATAAGGGTTTTTGAGTTTTGTACTTCGCCATCACAAACTAAGATAATATTGTATAATCCTGTTGTGTATGCAGAAACATCTATTGTTGTGTTGGTTTCTTGTATATCGAGAATATAATTATCGCTGTTGCCTGTATTCATATTTACCATCATTACATAGGCAGAACTTGCACCGTCTGTTATATAATTAACGGTAAATGATTGAGAAGCTGGGTTAGGAACTAAGCTTTCTAACTTATATGGGTTTACGGTTACCTCAACCTCATCATAATCCTTAAAACCATCTATGGTAGATATAATTTCTAATTTATACTTTTTTGTTACATCGGGTGATATTGTTAAATCTGTTCCTGTATAAATAAGGTTTCCTTCGGGGCCGTACCAATTATAAACGGCATCTTCGCTTATTTGTCCTGCGCTTATGGTGATGGTTTCGTTTTTATCTATTTCTTTATCATTACCTGCATCTGCATCAAAACTATCTCTTGGTTTTTTACGTACTTCAAAAGTTTCACCGCCAATAATCTCATTGGTTACAGCATCTCTTTGAATTAAATGGTAAATAAACTCTCTTTTATTAGTTAATTCTTTGGTTAAAAAATTGAAGGTTAGGTATAGCGTTCCTATCTCGTTAGGCTCTAAAATAATATTGTCAAAAATTGCATTATTGTCTGTGATAACTCTTTTACTAGCTACTTTTGTTGAATCTATGTTTTGGCTTATTTTCCCTCCTTCTTCCCAAGCATTATATAAAACATCGTCCATTTGGATAGTAACCTCTGCTTCTTCGTAAATAGATTTTCCAAGTTCGTTATTTTCTTTTACCAATTCTAAAGTAAATGTTTTTTGTTGGCTAAAGTAATTTCCAACAGCAACAACACCTCCAATTGGAGAGGGTTCTTCGTCAGGTATTATATCTACAACTGTTGTGTTTTTCCAAGCAATATTGTTATTGTTTAAAACGTTTTGGGTTATTGCTTCACCTTCTGGAAAAGTCATTGGGTCATTGGGTGTGTCTATTCTTGCTAATAAGCAAAAATGCCAAGGATCGGGATTAATATTTTCATAATCTAAAGGGTTGGGCATATCATTCCATTCAAATTCAATAATAGCTTCTTGTCCTATTTCTAAAGGCGGAATACTTAATGTAGCAATTTGATCGCCCATTAATATTTCTTCTTCTGTATCTGGGTCGGTCATTGTTAGCCCACCTTCCCAATGTAATGGCCACGAGAGTGCAGTACTTGCTTTTGCCCAATATAACTTTAAATTATCTGTGCCAGTTGAGGCTTCACAACTATTATTGGTTACTCGTACATATACATAGTTAGGACTGTTTGGGCTATATTCTGGGTTTTCATGAACTTTGATAAGTAAACCATCATTTTGGTTACGTACCCAAATGTCTTCACTTCGCCAAGGATATTGAGTCTCGGTATTAGGCTCTTCAAAACTATCTACATTAGAATCTTGCATGGCAAGGTCTATTCCTGTTGTTGGGTTGAGCATGCATTGGGCTTTTTTAACGGCTCGGTAAGCATTTATTCTTCCTGTGCCTAATAAGCCAATATATGGTTGATTATATGGTATGTAGTAAATATCGTCTGCTGTGGTTTTTATAATGTCTTTTACTTGGGCAGGAGTAAGCGATGGGTTTACAGAAAAGATTAAGGCAGCAAGAGCCGTTACAAAAGGTGTTGCTATAGATGTACCAATACTTAGTTTATAACCAGAAGGGTGTTCAGTATAATTATCTGTAATGCCTAATACTAAAATACCTGGAGCAGTAACATCAACTTTGTCGTTATGTGTATGTCCTCCTTGACCAAAATCTGGTCTTCCTGCATGGCAATCTATCCAAGACCGCCACCAATTAACGGTAGTTTCCCCTGGTAAAATTAAATCGTGATAATGACCAATGGGAAATCTACTGCCTACGCTTGTAACTGAGATTGTACTTTCGTAGGATGCAGGGTAAGCGTAACCATTACCATCACTACCACAACCTCCTTCACCAGCTGGTTTTCCATTCCCAGCACCAGCAACCACTAAAACCCCATTGTCTGCTATTTCTTTATACATTTCTTCAAAATATGTACTTAAACTACAACTGCTAATCCAACTACAATTGATAACTCTAACACTAGGTATCTGTGAGAGTGCTAAAACTCTTGAATATCCAGTATTTGGTGCGGAAATTATTTTTGAATTATGAGCAAGGCTTGATATCCCAACTCCATTGTTAGTATTGGCAGCAATTGCTCCAGCTACACCTGTGCCATGCTTTTCTAGACGAGGGGTGATGTCTAACTCTTCGATAACTTGTCCTAATAAATCTTCGTGATTTAAATCAATTTTTGAATCCGAAACACCTACCAATACATTTTCACCTGTTGATATAGTCCAAGCTAATGGCGCTTTTATTAAATCTAAAGCAGTGTTATTCACACCTGTAATAATATCTTCATAATCATTAGGAATAATTCCAAAACTTGGAGCTTCGTCATTTAGCAACATGATGTTTTGATCTATAAGTTCAACATCTTCAACTTCTGTCCTTTGTAAAATAGTAACTATAGAAGTTCCTTCTAAGACACTTAATAAATAAACTCTCTGTAATCTTGGCCTTTGTGAAGTTGGAAAAGCCTTTT
Organism: Flavobacteriaceae bacterium; assembly: GCA_021648265.1. GTDB lineage: Bacteria > Bacteroidota > Bacteroidia > Flavobacteriales > Flavobacteriaceae > Marifrigoribacter. Next base: position 3,188 of record JAKITD010000086.1, read on the forward strand.
CAAAGGTATAAGTAGGTATTGTGTTTAAAAACTGAGTGAGACTTGCATTATTAACACTAAAGTCTAATGTTTGATCTGTTTTGGTTGTCTTTTCAATCATTCCCAAATCATAATTATTGCTAATAAGTACAAAATAATCTTGCCTATTCTGCGAAAAAGATGTTAAAGAAAATAACATAATCGCTAAAGTTAAGCTACAAAGCCAGCGTTTGTGTGTGTGTGTGTGTAATTCATAATTTAAAGGTTTTAAAAATTAACAAATACCCAAACTATGCGAGGGAGAAATAAAATTTTATTTCACAATGTTTGGCTAATGTTGTAAATATAGTGAAAAAAAATAAATAGATAAGAAAGGCTGGTTTTAAAAAAAATACCGTATAATGCAGTAGTCAGTTGAAAGCATTCAACTTCAATTTCGAGTTCAACTTCAAAAAAAATATTATCGCTTCCCTTTCTTTTTTTGCTCTTCGGCTTGCTCCATCATTTCAGACATTTTACGTTGAAATTTATTTTGCTTTTTAGGTTTCTTTTTATTCTCCTGAATTCTTGCGTGAATCTTATCTTCATCGATGATAAAGTTTTTGATTACTAACATAATCCCAATCGTAATTAAATTCGAAACAAAATAATATAAGGATAATCCACTTGCATAATTATTAAAGAACACCAACATCATAAGTGGCGACAAATACATAATAAATTTCATGTTTGGCATTCCTTCTTGTTGTTGCATTGATTGCCCTGTTGTCATCATCATATAAATAAAGATGGCGACGGAAGCTAATATCGGGAACAAACTCACGTGATCTCCATAAAATGGAATATAAAATGGTAATTCTGCAATCACATCAAAACTTGATAAATCGTCTGCCCAAAGGAAACTTTTCTGTCGTAAATCGAAAGCTGTTGGAAAAAATGTAAACAAAGCATAAAATACCGGAATCTGTAAAATCGCAGGCAAACAACCCTTTAATGGACTTGCTCCAGCAATGGTTTGAAGTTTCATCGTTTCCTGCTGAATCTTCATTTTATTACCTTTAAATTTTTCTTTTATTTCATCTAATTCTGGTTTTAACACTTTCAGTTTTGCTTGCGATAAATACTGTTTGTATTGTACTGGTGACATTGCAAGTTTAATTAACACTGTCAGCATTATAATTGCAATTCCCGCAGGTAAAAACCCGCTCAGAAAACCGAATAATGGAATAACTAAGAATTTATTTAGCCAACCAAAAATCCCCCATCCTAAAGGCATTGCTTCATCTAAATTTCTGTCGTAAGATTTAAAAACTTTATAATCGGTAGGACCATAATACATATTCATATTATAAGACAATCCTCCAGATTTAGGCTCCAATAACATTCTGGCTCCGTATTTTTTAGTAAAAAGCGTATCTACTTCTTCATCTTTTACCAAATCTTGAGAATTAAATGCAACTTCTTTAAATGGGTCGTCTGTGAGTAACATCGAACTAAAGAAATGTTGACGAAAGTTCATCCAAGTCACTTCTTTTTCCAACTCATCATCATCACCAGTAGGAGATAGCTTACTATGTTTACTTTTGTTTTCGTATTCATAAGTTAAACGAGAATACCTATTCTCGTAGGTAATACTTTTTGCTTGTCGATACCCTATAAAATTCCAATCTAAATAAATAGGTTGTGATGTGTTTATAACATTACCAAGCCCTTGTGTTTTAATACTGAAACCTAACATATAATCGTTTGGTAGTAACTCATAACGGTATTCTATAAAGGTATCTGCTGAAGTTTTTAACTTCATAGAAAGCACTTTGTTTTCTCCATTATTTGAAACTGAAGGCTCAAAGAAAAGATCTTGGGTATTTAACAATCTATTTTCTGAACTAAACTGAAGGTTTAACGAAGAGTTTCCATCTTTAATTAAATAAACAGACTCCCCAGTATAGATTGTATGTTGTTTTAGTTTTGCTTCAACAATATAACCTCCTTTATTACTAATGGTAAGCTTTAAAACTTCATTTTCAATAACGGTAGTTGCCTCATCTTTTGCTGAAGGAAGTGTTCCTGAATATGCAAAAGAACCTAATCTATTTTGAAGTTTTGTTAAACCTAAAGAATCTCCTGTATTTACAACTGCTAACTCGGTAGTTGCTTTGGTTAGCGTAATATCTTCTTGTCCTTTTACCTCATCAGATTTACGTTCGTTTTCAATTATCTCGGTTTTAGCTTTCTCTGCTTCTTGGGCTTTTAGTTCTTCTTCGGTTGGAGCATTTTGCCACATCATGTATAATAAAATTCCTCCTATTAATACAAAACCTATAATTGAATTTAAATCAAATTTTTTATCTTCCATATGTAGTCCCGAAATGTTTTGGGCTGTTTTTTTAATTTTATAAGATTCTGAATCTCCCGAAACTTCGGAACAGAATGACAAATTATTTCGAAAATAATTTGTCAAATATCTTACCTTTTTTTGAGATTCGACAAATTGTCGTATTAATTATTTTTTAAATGCTCGTTTGCAGCTTTTACAAATGCTACAAATAATGGATGCGGATTAGCAACCGTGCTCTTATATTCTGGATGGTATTGCACACCCACAAACCAAGGATGATCTTTAATTTCAACAATCTCCACCAAGCCAGTTTCTGGATTAATTCCTGTAGCTTTCATTCCCGCAGCTTCTATTTCTGCTCTATAATCTTCATTATATTCATACCGATGTCTATGACGCTCATCGATTGTTTTTGTTTTATAAATATTTCCTACAATACTATCTGCTACCAAATCACATTTCCAAGAACCCAAACGCATCGTTCCTCCTTTATTGGTAATGCTTTTTTGCTCGTCCATTAAATCGATTACTGGATGTGGAGTTTTAGGATTCATTTCGGTAGAATTTGCTCCTTCTAATCCCAACACATTTCTTGCAAATTCTATCACTGCCATTTGCATTCCTAAACAGATTCCTAAATAAGGTAATTTGTTTTCTCTTGCGTACTTGACGGCTTCAATCTTTCCTTCTATTCCTCTTTCGCCAAAACCAGGTGCGACTAAAATTCCGTGTAAGCCTTCTAATTCTTTAGCTATATTAGTTTCATTTATATGTTCTGAATGAATTAAAATCACTTTCACTTTTACTTCATTTTCAGCTCCTGCATGGATAAAAGATTCTAAAATAGATTTATAGGAATCTTGCAACTCTACATACTTTCCTATCAAACCAATTTTCACTTCGCTTTTAGGATTTTTATGACGCTTCAAAAAACTATTCCAACGATCTAAATTTGGTTCATTAAAACCAGTAAGGTTTAATTTTTCTAAGGTGATTATATCCAACCCTTCTTCCAACATTAAATTTGGAACATCGTAAATAGTGGAAGCATCAATAGATTCGATCACCGCTTCTTTCTTAACATTACAAAACAAGGCTAGTTTTTTTCGCAAATCATCTGGCAAATGATATTCGGTTCTACATACTAGAATATCTGCTTGAATACCGCTCTCCATCAGTGTTTTAACCGAGTGCTGAGTAGGTTTTGTTTTTAATTCACCTGCCGCTTTTAAATACGGAATTAAGGTAAGGTGTATCACCAATGCATTGTCATCGCCTAATTCCCATTTTAATTGTCGTACTGCTTCAATGTAAGGCAAAGACTCAATATCACCAACAGTTCCGCCAATTTCGGTAATTACGATATCAAATTCACCTGTATTTCCTAAAAGCTGAACACGTTCTTTAATTTCGTTGGTAATATGAGGAACTACCTGTACTGTTTTTCCTAAAAATTCACCACGACGTTCTTTTTCAATAACACTTTGGTAAATTCTTCCTGTTGTTACATTATTTGCTTGTGAAGTTGGAACATTTAAAAAACGTTCGTAATGTCCTAAATCAAGATCGGTTTCTGCACCATCATCGGTCACATAACACTCACCATGTTCGTATGGATTTAATGTGCCTGGATCCACATTAATATAGGGATCTAATTTCTGAATAGTAACGCGATAACCTCTAGCTTGCAACAGCTTAGCAAGTGAAGCTGCAATGATTCCTTTTCCTAAAGATGAGGAAACTCCGCCCGTAACGAAAATGTATTTTGTGGTGTTCATTTGTGGTGTTTATACGGGATGCAAATATACAGATAAATGTTGAAGAGAAGTAAGAAATGTAAATTTTAGTTAATCAAAAAAAAATAACATAAGACCGTTTTACTTAACGGCTTATGACGAACGATGCTTTTTATTAATCGACAAATATTTTTTATTATTCAAATCAAATCATACATCGTATGTCGTCTTATCGTAAATCTTTATTATCTTCTAATTAATTTTCGAATTAAATCTTCCAATCCATTAATTTTAATCTCGTCCATTTCTTGCATCATTCTGCCAAGTTTTCCTTCTGGAAATCCTTTTCGTTTGTACCAAACGTAATAATATTCAGGAATATTTACGAGGTAATAGCCTTTAAATTTTCCGAAGGGCATTTTGTAGTTAGCGAGTTCGACTAGGTGATTGGGATTAAAATTATTTCCAACGTTCATATTTTATTAATTGCTGTGCTACGTAGTTTTCCCATTCCAAT
>JAKITD010000087.1 GCA_021648265.1 Flavobacteriaceae bacterium
ATGGACAAAATAAGAAATAGCAAAACTATGCTCAAACAGTGGTTTGTTACAATGTTATTGGCAGACCAAGCGTATGGTCTTTTTGAATTATTTAAACAAAATGCTGTTATAATTAGAACTTAGCCAAAGAAAGTAATATCGAAACTTTATTTACAAAACTAACTACTGAAAAATAAGCCTACCTGTATAAAATTCTTCAACCTCAACTATTGGAGGCTGCGTTAAAGAAATCACATCTCCTAAACCTACAATTTCACCTCTTATTGATTGCTGAGGATTCACTATCATTTTATTTGTACTTCTATGGTATAAAAAAAGATTTTGCATTTCTAATTCTGAAGCATCTATTCTTACATCACTATCAAAAGCAAAAAACGTACAATTAGGTGCTTTTCCTTTTAAGAAAAATTTAGAAAGTCCATTTGCATTTACAATCAAATTTCGAACATCCAAATTATCGAAAATAAAATCTCCATTTACTTGAATTTCTCCTAGACCTTCTGGGTCATCAGATATAAGAGATAGATCCGAAAATGCAATTAAGCCTTCACTATAAATATCTAATCCGGATCTGTTGTGAATTTCGGTGATGTCTGGTGTCGTTACAAGTGCTTTGACAATTCCATAATCTCTAACTAAATTACACGTATTTAACTCATTTAACCACAGCGTGTCGTTGGCTACATAAGCACTTACTTCATTGATTAAATTCGCTCCTGTTTGAAAAACTACAGATCTAGCTTCTCCTTGAGATATGATTAAACTAACACCTTTACCTACAATAATTTTATCAAACCTAGTTACATCAAACCCTTGCTCTACAATATCTCCTGAAGCTTGAATACAATCAATACTATTTTCAGAATTACATCCTAAAACAAAAATTAAACTAATAATATATATTATTTTTTTCATGATTTTTATAATCTAACTCCAATTCCTATTTCTATAGATTCTGCTTTTGCCCAATGTGCATGTAATGTTACTGCACCAAAAAAACGATCTTTTAAAAAATACCTTTTAATCCCAAGTCTGTTATATATTCTATTTTCAAATTCGTAGGGCCAATATATATAATATCCTAATTGCGAAACAAATGCTACTTTGTTAAATCGGAATTCATGACCAATAAAAACACCTACTCTTTTATAATCTTCATTACCGGTTAAGCCATCTTCAGGAAATGCAATAGACCTATAATTTATTAATTCCTTTAAAAATGAAGAAAAGAAAACATCAACTCCAGCTTGTAAGGTACTTTTATAATTTATTCTTTTATCTACAAATGTAGAAAATGTAAAGGAAGGATACTGACCTAAACCATTAACATCTGCTTCATTTATCCCACCTCTTAAAACCACATTATACTTAAATCGCTCTGCATAGTTACTACTCTTCCATCTACCAACAGGAATATAGACAGGAAAATCTTGTTTGTCAAAACGGTAACTCATTCCTACATTAAAATAAATAGTATTTGTACTGGTATTGGGGGCTTTAAAATTTGCATTTGAATAATGAATCACTCCAAAACCCGTATGAACACCTAAACCCTTATAAATATTTTCTTTTACATAATTAAACCTTAAAAAAGTGGAGCTTAAAATTTGACTTCCATAGGCGTTATTTTGAAAATTAGTATCTGGATCATACGGATTTGTATTATAGGCTAACCCTTGCCCCATACCAAATGTTAATGCTCTATTAAGAAAATAAAAATTAAAATGCCCATAAACAGAATAATTTTCTCCTAAAAATTGATTTTTCATGTCTTGGTAGGCAAAAGTAAAACCCCAATCAGGATAATTATAACGTCCCTCCCACTCATTAAAGCCATAAGTTTTTCTATTATAGGCTAACATAATACCAGTTGGGTGTCCCGTAATTAAATGTGATATATCTTTATTATGCTCAATAATAGTCCCATAAAAATAATCAGCTTCAAGTGAAACATATTTCATTTCATTTTGTTGTGAAAATATCGAGGTAGTAATTAACAGAAGAATTACTAGTATGGGTAACTTCATGGTTCTTTTTAGAAAGGCGTAAATATAAGTTAATAATAAAATATTCTTGAAAAAAATTCAATTTGCTTTCACTAACAATAAACTGCTTTTTATAAATTAAATATGTTATATATTGCCATATATATTCTCCAATATGAAACGTTTTAAAGTGCTTTTTGTTATAGTATTGTTTTTTCAATTTTCTTTCGGACAAGAAAGTAAAAACGAATCTTTTCCTGAAAGTTACTTCGGAATTTACAAAGGCGAATTGAATATTTATGGAGAAAATGCAACTAGAACTTTTCTAATGGAGTTTCATTTATTGCCATCAGATTCTACCGGGATTTACAAATATATACTTGTGTATGGTGAAGGTGAAGCAAGACAAGAAAGAAAATACAATTTAATTGAAAAAGACAAAAAACAAGGTGTTTATTTATTGGACGAGTTAAATGGGATTCAACTAGATTGTCAAGTGATTGACAACAAAATGTATTTCCTATTTCAAGTAAAAGATAGCTTATTAACTACGTTTGTCACCTTTGAAAAAGACCAACTTTATTTTGAAATTATCGCAACCGATGTGAAAAATAAAAATAGCAGTGGAGGACAAGATGAAGAAACTCCCGAAGTTTTTTCTTATCCAATTAATGTGGTCCAAAAAGCAATATTAATTAAGCAATAAGAATCTTTTTATTTTTCTGAAAAAGTGTACATTTGCATATCTAAAAAGAGGAGAAATTTGACTGATTGCAACCTCATTTACTGAAGAATACTTCAGTAATATAAAAATGCTAAAGGCAGTTTTTAACCGAAGAACCCTTCGGTTTGTAATTTCCCCAAGCAGCTTTCGTCAACAGTAATATTAAATTTAAAAATTCCATTTATGGCATATTTATTTACATCAGAAAGTGTTTCTGAAGGACATCCAGACAAAGTAGCAGATCAAATTAGTGATGCATTAGTAGATCATTTTTTAGCATTCGATCCGCAATCAAAAATTGCTTGTGAAACGTTGGTTACCACAGGGCAAGTTGTTCTTGCTGGCGAGGTAAAAAGTAACACCTATTTAGATGTTCAGAAAATAGCTAGAGATGTCATTAATAAAATTGGTTACACCAAAAGCGAATATATGTTTGACGGTAATTCTTGTGGTGTATTTTCATCTATCCACGAGCAATCTTCAGATATAAATCAAGGGGTTGACCGTGCAGAAGGTGAAGAACAAGGAGCGGGTGACCAAGGAATGATGTTTGGTTATGCAACTAACGAAACAGCCAATTATATGCCTTTGGCATTGGATTTAAGTCACCGGATTTTAATTGAATTGGCAGCTTTAAGAAGAGAATTGAAAGACATTGACTATTTACGTCCCGATGCAAAAAGTCAAGTAACCATTGAATATAGCGACGACAACAAACCGCAACGAATCGACACGATTGTAATTTCTACACAACACGACGATTTTGATGAAGATGAAAAAATGTTGGCTAAAATAAAATCAGATTTAGTTTCCATTTTAATTCCTAGGGTGGTTTCACAGCTTTCTCCAGAAATTCAAGCGTTATTTAACGATGATATAAAATACCATATCAATCCAACAGGAAAGTTTGTAATTGGAGGTCCTCACGGAGATACCGGTTTAACTGGAAGAAAAATAATCGTTGATACTTACGGCGGAAAAGGTGCTCACGGTGGTGGAGCCTTTAGCGGGAAAGACCCTAGTAAAGTAGATCGTAGTGCAGCTTATGCTTCCAGACATATTGCTAAAAATATGGTTGCAGCTGGTATTTGTGATGAAATTTTAGTGCAAGTAAGTTATGCTATTGGTGTTGCGGAACCAACTTCTATAAACGTAGTTACTTATAATACTTCAAAAGTTAATAAAACGGATAGTGAAATTTCTAAAATTGTAGAAGGTATTTTTGATATGCGACCTGCTGCTATAGAAAAACGTTTAAAACTAAGAAACCCTATTTATTTAGAATCTGCATCTTACGGTCATATGGGTAGAAAATCGGAAGAAAAAGAACTTACTTTTTATTCAGGTGATGGAAAAAAAATAACCCTAAAAGTTGAAACTTTTACTTGGGAAAAATTAGACTATATTGATAAACTAAAAGAGGCATTTAATATATAATTAAGCTCAATTTCTGCCGTTTAGATACTATTACAAACTAATCTATAAAAATTAATCTGCCGGTAAACAATTCATCTACATCTACAAATTCTGGATGGTTCACAGCTATAACATCACCTGTTGCCACAATTTTTCCTGTCAACATTAATTGAGGGTTCACCTTCATATAAGTTGCACTACGATGAAAAACTCTTAGTGTATCAATTAGGAAATTTTCACCTTCAAATCTTGGCCATTCGTCTGCAAAATTAATACTAGATATCCTTGCTGTACCAGAAATATAAAAAACACTTAGTCCGTTAGCAGATATCCTAAAATTATCACAATCAATATGCAATATAAAATCGCCGCTTTTATTTGGATCTTCAATATTTGCATTGGTGTTGGTATTGCTATGTAAAAGTAAATTTGGGTAAGAAAGAAGCCCATTACTTGAAACAGTCCCTACTGAGCTATTCCTAATTTCGGTTATATTTGGTGAACTAATATGAATTTTGGTAACACCATATACTCTAAAAATATTACAACCATTATCATTCTTTAGCACCAACAAATCATCTTCAACATATACTTGAATATCGCCTATCAAATTTTCACCAGTTTCAATAACTACTTTTTGTGTTTCAGCTTGGGTGACAATAATAGAAATGTCGTTTTGAACTTGAATTCTAGTAAATAAAGGCACTTCTATTTCCGAAGAAATAATAGTTCCTGTTTTCTCTAAACAGTCTGAGATATTCGCTTTATCACAAGAAATTAGAATTAAAAAAAGCAAGAATAATTTGTTTGTTTTTTTCATCTTTATTTATATTCTGTATCCAATACCAAATTCGATAGCTTCCGCTTTAGCGAAATGTGTTTTTAAAGTAGCTGCTCCAAATATTTTTTTTGAAAAATGATATTTCAGCCCTAAGCGCTGGTATATCCTTCCTTCAAAATCATAAGGATAGTAAATATAATAACCTATTTGTGTGACAAGTGCAAAATCATTAATATTTAAATCATGACCTATAAACAACCCAACTCGCTTATAATCTTCATCACCAGTTACTCCAAAATTCGGAAAAGCTATAGACAAATATTCAATTTCTTTTTCTAAAAATTTCGAAAAAAACACATCTACCCCAGCCGTTAAAGTACTTTGATAACTCACTCGTTTATCAACATAAGCAGAAGCAGTAAAAAAGGGTTGTTGTCCCAAATTCATATAATCGCTTTCGTTTACTCCACCTCTTAAAACAACATTATAATGCAGAGGTTCTTTGTAGTTTTCTGAAACCGTATCTTTTACAAAAACCACTTTCTCTACTTTAGTAAATTTATAGGTTGTTCCAATAGTAAAAGCTATGGTGTTTGTACTTGTATTTGGTGCTTTAATACTCCCATTTGAATAATGCAGCAAAGAAAAACCTGCTTTTATTCCTAAACTCTTGAAAACATTTTCTTTATTATAGCTTAACATTAAATAGGTTGCACTTAAAAAACGGCTTCCATAAGCACTGTTTTTAATATTGTTATTAATATCAAAAGGATTATTATTAAAGGCTATTCCTTGTCCTACTCTGAATTGTAAATTACGTTTTATAAAATAAAAATTTAAGTGTGCATAAACACCAATATTATTCCCTAATGTTTCATTTTTACTATTCTGAAATATGGTAGAAAAACCCCAATCTGGGTAATTGTATTTTTGTTGCCAATATTCTTTTCCGAATGTTTTCTGATTAAAACTTAAAATGAATCCTTCTGGGTGACCAGTGATTAAATGGGTAATATCTTTATTATGTTTTATTATATTTCCGTAAAAATAATTAGCTTCAAGAGTGAAATCTTCCTTGTTTTCTTGGGAAAACATAAGTATTGAAAAAAAGAAAAAAGTAATCGATACTCGAAAATTCATGAAGTTTTAATGGAGCGTATAAATATAAGTTAATCTTTGTTGAATTCAGTATTAAAATTTTGCTGAAACTTTACTTAATTACAAAGAACTATTTAACGTGAAATTACCCTAGATTGAAAAACTTATAAAACAAAGAAACCTTATTTATACTCGATGGATTTAGCTTTTCGGGAATTTAAACGAATTTATTTTTTTCTTTATCAAGGCAATCCCGAGGCATCGGGATCAATCATAGCATCGATATGGTTTAAAATTTTAACAATGAGAAAGGGAAAAAGAAAGAGTTAAAAACCCGAAAAGCTATGTGCATTGAGTATATTCTGAGACTACTTCTTACAATCCAGTTGGAATAAAGTCTGAAGAAGAAGAACTTATTTTTTACATAGGTGATAGTAAAAAAATCACTAAAAAGGTAGAGGCTTTTACTTGAGAAAAATTAGATTATATTTCATAAATCAAGAAAGATTTCAGACTATAAACTATTGCTTTACAACATTAGCTGAGCCAATTTGTTTGCTTCCTTGAAAGAAATAAATCCCCATGATTCCATCTTGGTCTTTATAGGCTTTTTCAATAATTATTCTTGTGCCAGGTCTGCAATTACTTTGTCCTTTGGTAATTTTTTCTTTGAAGAATATTTGATGGTCATTTTCTTTATCAAAATACCAAAATCCACTACAGGGAAAATCTGGATATGATATTTTAATTTCATCTTTATTTACATAGTTTAAAACTACTTTCCAAGTTTTACCACCATCTTGATATCCTTTACCCTCCCATTTTCCAGGAAGCCAACCTTTAAATATGGTATTGGTTTTTACGACTCTTTTTCCGTGTTGCCATAAACCTTCATATTCATCGCCGTTTTTTTTAATAAACACTCCTTCTCCGTGTTTTTTTCCGTGTTTGTAAACACCAGTGAATGTAGAACCATTACTGTAAAAATATTTCCCTTCACCATTAAATTTCCCATCTTTCCAATCGCCCTCATATTTATCACCATCACTCCATTTATAAACTCCAAAGCCGTTTTTACAATTGCCCGAGGTACATTGTGCTTGAATTGAAAAACTAAAAACTAAGAACAGTAAAAGAAAGGAAAACGATTTCATAAATTGGAAATTTATAATTACAAATAGGTTAACTACAGAAAAGCAAAAATAGTATTAATTAGGATTTTTGAATTGTTTTTTTGATAAACTTTCAAACTCATATCAATCGACAGAGTCCAAAAAACAAACATAAATAGGAGAAATCATTATAAAACCCAAACCTAAGAAAGGAATGTATTCAAGAAAATTAATATCTAAGATGGAAATTACATTATTTGTTGAAAATCTAGCTCCAATTAAAGAAGCTAGGTCAGTAGAAGCTTCAAAGCTAACACCTGCAACAGTTGCAGTAAAATATTCTGTCCTCCAGTTCTTCCAGTTCCGTCGTCTCCTCCATCTCCATCATTATTATCATCGCTACTACAAGAAACTAAAATTACCGAAAGGCATAAAAATGTGTAACTAATCAGTCCCAAATATATTGTTTTTTTTCATGACAAAAAGGCATTGAAGAAATATTGTTTTTCATGTCATTTTTTCAGTGTTTTTATTTGGTAAATTATACTTCTTTGTGTAATTTCATG
>JAKITD010000088.1 GCA_021648265.1 Flavobacteriaceae bacterium
GAATTAAAAGAAGAAACTTCAATAGGCTTTACCCTAGGAGCAACTGCAAAAATTCCAGACTTGAATTTAAAATTATCTGTTGATGGTTATTATGTGGCGATTGATGATAGAGTAGTGTTAAGCGGACAATTTGATGATGGAGGAGATCCAGAGCTTGCAGCATTATTTGCTCAAGCAAATGCTAGTAAAGCAGCGTTCTTTACAAATGCTGTAGATACTGATACTTGGGGTCTTGATTTTGTTGCAGAGCACGATATTAATATTGGAGATAATATGAGATTGTCAAACACCTTATCTTTTACTTTTTCTCAAACAGAAGTGGTAAATACAAACATTCCAGGTGCTATTGCTGATGCAGGTTTATCTGATACGTTCTTTGATGAAACAAGTAGAATTTTTATAGAAGCTGCTGTTCCAAGAACAAAAGGTTCGTTAACAAACAACTTAAGCCTTGGTGACCAATGGAATTTCTATTTAAGAAATACTTATTTTGGTGAAGTAGAAGAAGCTACAAATAATATTGATCCTACAGTTGATAGAATATATGCTGGAAAATTAATCACAGATTTATCTGTTGGTTATAGCTTTAGTGATGGTTTACGTTTAACAGTAGGTGCTAATAATTTACTTGATATTTATCCAGACGAAGCAAATGATGCTTTTAGATCTTCTGGAAGATTTATTTATTCAAGACGTTCTACTCAGTTTGGAACTGGAGGAAGATACTTATTCGCAAGAATGAATATTACTCTTAAATAATTTAAGAATATAAATTATATAATGAAGAGGTTGCCTTTTAGGCAGCCTCTTTTTTTTGCTTTAATAGGAAACCAATACGATAGATTTCAATTAGATTAATACAATTTATTGATACCTTTGCAAACCAATACTCTATTTGAAAATATAAAATGTACAAACTATTAATTCGCCCACTTCTATTTCTTTTTGATCCAGAAAAAGTACACTACTTTACCTTTTCAATAATTCGGTTTTTAACTAAAATTGGTTTAGGAGGAATTTTTAGAAGCCTTTATCAAATTAAAAATCCAAAATTAGAACGAGAGGTATTCGGAATTAAATTCCCAAATCCAGTGGGTCTTGCTGCAGGCTTCGATAAAAATGCAGTGTTGTTTAAAGAGCTTTCAAATTTTGGTTTTGGTTTTATTGAAATAGGAACCGTAACTCCCAAAGCACAAGAAGGAAACCCTAAAAAAAGATTGTTTCGGTTAAAAAAAGATCAAGCCATTATTAACCGAATGGGCTTTAATAACGAAGGTGTTTTGGCTGCTGTTGAAAAACTGAAAGATATCTCTTCGGCTCCGCTCAGAGATCGGAAAATAATAATTGGAGGAAACATTGGTAAAAACACTCAAACACTTCCTGAAAATTACACGCAAGATTACCTGGAATGTTTTAATGAATTGCATCCGTATGTAGATTATTTTGTATTAAATGTGAGTTGTCCTAATGTTTCAAGTCACGCTAAGTTAAATGACAAGGATTATTTGGAAGAGTTAATTTTAGAAGTGCAAAAAGCAAATCGAATTTTTGATGTACAAAAACCAATCCTTTTAAAAATTGCACCTGATTTAAATAATCTTCAGCTAGATGAAATCATCGAATTAGTAGCAACTACAAAAATAGATGGAATTATCGCTTCCAATACTTCGGTAACAAGAAATAACTTGGTTTCAGAAAACAAAAAAGAAATGGGCGGTTTAAGCGGAAAACCACTAACAGAAAAATCTACCGAGGTGATTCGATACCTTCATAATAACAGTAAGGGAGCCTTTCCAATTATTGGAGTTGGAGGAATCCATTCAGAAAAAGATGCACTAGAAAAATTAGCAGCAGGTGCTAGTTTGGTTCAGATATTCACAGGATTTATTTACGAAGGTCCTGGATTGATTAAACGCATCAATAAAGCAATAATTAACGCTTAACTACTTTTTTTAAAGTGCTTTTCCCTGTAGCATCTACTATTTTAATAAGGTAGATTCCACTTGATAAATCGGATAAATTTATTTCTAATTGATTGCTGTTAGATGTATTTACTTTTAATATTTCTTTTCCTAAAATATTGTAAATTTCAATAGCCGAAATTGTATTTTCTTTTGTAGAAATGGTAATAAAGTTACTAGTAGGGTTTGGATAAACTGCGATGTTTTCAGAAAATTGATTCTCATTATTTCCTAAAACTACATTTTCTAAAGTTATTGTTAGCGTTCCAATTATTTCAGAAGAAAAAGGAGCAACTCCTTGTAAACTTGAAATTACTTCTTGCGGATTGGTATTTTGGTTTGGCGAATTATAATCGGTTCCGTCATCGGTACCAGCATCATAAGCATAAAGATCCATTGTCATATTTTCTATCCATTCACCGTTACCATCTAATAATGAAAGACCGTCAACACCCATAATCCAATCTGGACTTGGGGCAATCATAGTAATTAAAGTTAGTAATGGAAACTCTTCAGTAGTGATAACATTATTAATAATAATATCTCCTAAGGGTGTTGGTAAAGCATCACCATCTATTAATAAATTAGAATAACCATTATTTATTGCGGTGTTTATTTCTGAAAAAAATAGCGTATTACTCCCTAACTCTGAAACATCTTCAATTCCTGGAGAAGCCAAATCGCCCATTTTCAAAAATACAACTTCATTGTTGTGAGTAGCGCCCACCAATTTTGACCAGTGTGCATTAGCTGGAAAATTGTTGGAAGGATGCGTTCCATTAGACCAATTACTTGTAAAAGTAACGGTGTAGGTTGCTTCAGATTGAGCGAACATTGTCACAGAGAAAATAAATAGAATGAGAAAGGATAGTTTTTGTTTCATGATTGTTAATTATAAATTCATAGTCACAAATTGTATGCCTTAATTACATAAAAAGCATTATTTTTAATTTATGATTGAAAACCTGCTGTCTTTTACAATAGCCACCCTTTTTTTAGCAATGGCTCCAGGTCCCGATAATATTTATGTCATTGCTCAATCGTTAACTAACGGAACTAAGCGGAATTGCAACAACTGCAGGATTAATTAGTGGCTGTATCGTTCATACTACCTTGTTGGCTGCAAGGCGAAAACCAGCCACACAAATAGCACATTTGGTTTTTTCCCGACACACAAGCCAACCCTAAAAAACCAAAAGAGCTATTTTTATCCACCGCTCCCAGACTGTTAATAAGTTTGACGGACTAAATCATTGAATATCCCAAAAGACTGAATATATTTGACATTACTTGTCAAGTGTAATTAATCAAGTGATATTTCACAAATGAAAGAAAACAAAACAACAGGCGAAATACTTCGAGAAAACAGAGAGAAAAAAGGACTGCTTTTACGGCACGTATCTGCCAAACTCGATATTGATACAGCAATACTCAGTAAAATAGAAAGAAGCGAACGAAAAGCGACAAAAGAACAAATCTTAAAGCTTGCCGAAATATTGGATTTAGACAAAGACAATCTGCTTATTCAGTACCTGAGCGAAAAAATACTTTATGAAATAAAAGATGAAGAGCTTGGAAGCAAGGCATTAAAAGTAGCTGAACAGAAGATGAAATATATTAGTCGTAAGTCTAAATGAGTCAAAAAAAGTCGTTAGTCGAAGAGTCGTTAGTAAAAAAGTTAAAATGAAGATACAAAAATTTGAAGATATTATTGCTTGGCAAAAAGCACAGGATTTAGCAGTTGTAATTTATAATACATTTAGCAAATCAAAAGATTTTGGGTTTAAAGACCAAATTCAACGAGCGTCTGTTTCTATCTCAAATAATATTGCTGAAGGTTTTGACAGAATGAGTGACAAAGAATTTGTCCGTTTTTTATACATAGCCCAAGCATCCTGTAGTGAAGTAAAATCAATGCTATATCTTTCAAATAGACTCAATTATCTTGATACTAAAACAACAAAACAATTTGTAGAAAATGCTAACGAAATAGGAAGAATAATTAGAGGATTAATCAAATCACTTAGTAAAAAGTCATAAGTAAAAGAGTCGCTAGTCGAAAGACTAAAAGACACCTTGACTAACGACTTTTTAACTAACGACAAATTTTATGGAATTAAAATTAGAACTATTAGAATATCAAGAAACCGCAATCAAATCTGTTGTAAATGTATTTAACGGAAACGACAAAAATACATTTGATAATGCTTGTACTGATGGTATTCGTTCAAATATATGCACACTTACAAATGAGCAATTAACAGAAAACATCAAATCCATTTTGCTCGAAAACGGAATTGATGAAGAAATTGCAGAACTCAAAGACGAAAAAGAACTAACTATTGAAATGGAGACAGGAACGGGGAAAACCCTTGTTTATATTAAATCCATTTACGAAATGTTCAAGCATTACGGATTTACAAAATTCATCATTCTTGTACCTTCAGTTGCTATCAGACAAGGAGTTTTAAGTACACTTTCAACTTTTGAAAAACAACTGGAAGAAATTTACGGATTCACACCAAAAGCATTTGAATACAGTAGTAAACGACTAAATAAAGTAACCAATTTTGTAGAAGAACAACATCCACAAATAATGGTAATGACTTTGGCTTCTTTTAACTCGGAAGACAAAATTTTGAATCAAGCCAAAAGAGAAGATTTATTTGCGAACATTCCGTTTATTGAAGCTATTGGGCGTACAAATCCAATTATCATAATGGATGAACCGCAAGAGGGAATGGACACGCCAAACTCCATCAAGCAAATTGCGAAACTCAACCCTTTATTTAAAATTAGATATTCGGCAACTCACAAAGTCGCAAAAAATAAAACATATCGTTTAACACCTTATGACAGTTACAAACAAGGTTTAGTAAAAAAGATTGAAGTTTTAACTGTTACCGAAAAGAATGATGAAGCCACTTTAAAACTGGAACTTACGGAAACTAAAAACGGGAAAGGTCCAATACAAGCAAAAATTAAAGCTTGGCATCAATTAGCAAGTGGAAAAATTGAATTTAAGAATACAAAATGGCTTAAAGATGGAGATAACTTAGGAAAAGTTACTAATAACCCAAGTTATTTAAAATATTCGATTAGCAGGATAAACAAAAGTTTAAGGACTGGGAAATGGTCTGTTAGTTTTCATAATGGAGTTGAAATTTTTGAAAAACAAGCGTCTGGAAATGTACAAAGTATTTGGGCTTTACAATTAGAATGGCTCATACTTCGCCACTTCACAAAAAAACAAAAACTACAAGAAAAAGGTATAAAATGCCTTTCTCTCATTTTTATTGATAAAGTTGCTAATTATGTAAGTGATGAGCCAATCATCAAAAACCTCTTTATTAAAAAGTATAAAGAAATATATCCTGAGTTTCACGACAATAAAGAACCAACAGCAGAACATATTGAAATGATTCAAGGTTCTTATTTTGCAAAAACCACCAAAAATGAGTTTACAGATAATGAAACATCAATGCGTAAAAACAAAGACGTTTTTGATGCCATTTTAAAAGACAAACAAGGCTTGTTAAGTTTTGGGGATTCCATTTCCAATCAAATTGAATTTATCTTTTCACACTCAGCTTTAGGTGTTGGGTGGGATAATCCTAACATTTTTAATATCGCTACATTGAGTAATTCATTTTCTGAAATTAAAAAACGACAAGAAATTGGTAGAGGATTACGTATTTGTGTAAATACAGACGGACAACGAGTTTATGACAAGCTAAATGTGAATGATGATGAACGAATTAACCAATTGACTGTAATCCCAAACGAAACCTACGAGACCTTTGTAACACAATATCAAGAGGAAATAAAAGAGGTTTACGGACTTGGGAAAATGGGAGCAGAAATGACCCATACACATAAAGGAGAAAAACAAAATGAAGTCCACTTTAAGCGTAGTAAAGATGATACCATAAATAAAGCGTTTAGACGATTTTGGAATGCTTTGGCTAAGAAAACTAATTACACTGTAAGTTTTGATGAGGATACTTTAATTAGTAGAAGTATTGAAACTCTAAATAAGATTGAGATTGCTGATTATGTGGCAGAAGTGAGTAGTCGAACTATTGGTTCAATTACGGAAGAAGGTATAGAAGATAAGTTTGGAGGTAAAGAAAGCTACAAACTAAAAGCTCATTTTTCGCCATTGGATTTAATGGAGGAGTTGAGTGAAGATACAGGGTTAAGCTATTCTGCCACCTACAAAATCTTGAAAAATATCAAGTACAAGCAGTTTGTTAAAAATCCCCCGCAATTTATTCATCAAGCAGCTGCTATTATCAAAAATATTGAACTGGAAGAAATGATAAGAGGTTTAAATTATCATTTAACAGACGAAACTTTTCCTTTTGAATTTAATGATTTTGTCAAACAAGTAAATGACTCTGACTATCGAGACACCCCCAATAGAGGCTTTTACAATAGGATGCTTGTAGATAGTTATGTAGAAAGTCTTTTTGCTTTAGGAACAGACATTGATGATGAAATTATTTGTTTTATGAAACTCCCCGCTTATTACAAAATACCAACTCCTATTGGGAATTATAACCCCGATTTTGGCATTGTAATGAAACGAAAAAGTTTGAGAGACGGAAAACAGAGCGAGTTTTACTTTGTAATTGAAACCAAAGGTACAAACGACATCAACGATAAAAAATCACTGAAAGAAAGTGAGGTTTATAAAATAGAATGTGCTTTAAAGCATTTTGCCACATTAGGAGTAGAAGTACAATACAAAGCACCTGTTAAAGATTACCAATATTTTAAAACAGAAGCCACAAAAGACATTAACGCATTAATTGAAAAGTGATTTTTAATTAACCCGAATTCGGGTTAATTAGAGGAGTTGAATTCGGTTCTATTAACAATAATTAAAATGAGTAAAAAAGATACAGCCTTAAAAATATTTCAAGAACAAACTGTTCGTACCCATTGGGATGAAGAGCATGAAAAATGGTTTTTTTCTATTATTGATGTGATTGTAATATTAACAGAACAGAATAATTTTCAAGGAGGCAGAAACTATTGGAAAGTACTGAAACACAGACTTATTAAAGAAGGAAATGAAACGGTTACAAATTGTAACCGTTTGAAAATGCTCGCTCAAGACGGGAAAATGAGATTGACAGATGTAGCAGATACCGAGCAGTTATTCAGACTTATTCAATCCATACCATCTAAAAAAGCAGAACCTTTTAAACTATGGTTGGCAAAAGTAGGAACAGAAAGATTAGAAGAAATTGAAAATCCTGAATTGGCTTTTGACCGTGCAATGGAAACGTATCTTAAAAAAGGATATTCCAAAGAATGGATAAACCAACGCCTAAAAAGTATTGAAGTCCGCAAAGAATTAACTGACGAGTGGGATACCAAAGGCGTAAAAAAAGGATTAGAATATGCCATCCTCACCAATGAACTAACCAAAGCTTGGGCAGGATTAGAAGTGAAAGATTACAAAAAACTCAATAAATAATTATGAGTAAAGATAAAAATACGGAAAACCCAATGGATAAGGTGAAAACTACCGACTTCAACAAAGAAAGATTGGACACATTAAAAAAATTATATCCTGATTTGTTTGCCAACGAAGGAAAAGTAAACATTCGTGAAATAGCCAAATTAATGGATTATGCAAGTGTAAACGAAACCGA
>JAKITD010000089.1 GCA_021648265.1 Flavobacteriaceae bacterium
GTAAGTTTTGCAAAAGCATCTTCGTCTATATGAAAAAATGTACCTGCTAAATTTATGTTTACTGTCTTGTTCATTTTGTTGGTTTTTCTCGTGTTACTTTTTTAACTGCTTGTTGTAATTCGCTCCAGGTAGTATTTAATTCGGTTAAAAATAATTTTCCTGTTTCGGTAAGTGCATAATATTTTCGTGGTGGTCCGCTAGTAGATTCTTCCCAGCGATAGGCTAATAATCCCGCATTTTTAAGTCGGGTTAGTAAAGGGTAAATAGTCCCTTCAACCACAAGCATTTTTGCGTCTTTTAGAGTCTCTAGTATGTCTGAAGTATAGGCTTCTCCATCTCGTAAGATAGACAAGATGCAGTACTCCAAGACTCCTTTTCGCATTTGTGCTTTTGTGTTTTCAATTTTCATATGTTCTAGTTATATTTTTAGCGGTAACATATGCTGTTCGCTATTAATATTTTTTTAAAGGATTAATAATTGAGGGTGCTCGGTTCATGTGTTTTTGTTTTAATTAGTTGAAACCGCTTCAACTTTTATTCTCAATATACTTTTTGTTACTTCTTCATTAGAAATTAAATAATGAGAATTTAGGTCCTTGAGTTTAAAACTATGTTCCTTGCAAACTTGAATGTTTTGTGAATTGGAAACATAAGTTGCTTCGGGTTGATGAGTTCCGAAGGAAAGCAAATTTAAAACGATCGATAAAACTAAATTAATTAAAGTGTTCATTTTTTGATTGATTTATTCCGTCTCAATTTCTTGAGGTTGGGAGGTTGTTTTAATGAATGATATACTTAATGGGTATTTGTACAAATACCCCTTTGATGCTGCCATAGTTGCTGAAATAACTGCGTATAATTCGAAAACAAACAATCCGAATAATAAAATTGCAGCTATAAAAATTACGATTATATAACCTGAAAGTGATTTTATATTATGCATTGATATTTCGCCAACCGTAGTGTCTATTGTATCTATTAATGTAATAAAATCGGCAGCAAATATCAATACAAACGGAAGGCTAATAAGACCTATTAATAAAGTGTATATAAAAATGCTTAATTGAAAGTTAAGTGCTTGTTTTCCGTTTTCATCTACAAAAGCTTGTTCTTTATTAAATGTCCATAATAATAGAGGAGCAATAAAATTTCCGAAAGGAAATATAAATTTCGCAAAGGTAGAAAGGTGCATTGCTGCAGCTACATTTTTTTGGTTTTCTGAAACGGTAGAGTTCATAGTATATTAATATCTTATGCAAATATATGTCTAAAAGAAGGTACTTTGTTACGCACAGTACTGTAATTAACATATATTTAACGTTTAGGGAGTTGTTAATTGTTTTGCTTTTGGGTTGTTTGAAAAAGGGTAAGGTCTTGTTATTAAAGGGTAAAAAGAAGATGTTACTTAAGAGAAATATTTTGGTTTGTCTTTGTGAGCTTTTTTTAGCGAAGCAATCTCATGAGATTAATTAGTTAGATTTTATTTTGTAGTTTTACAAAAGCCTTCAAATTTTAAAACTGCTATTATGAAAATATATTATATTCTTTTACTTCTTTTAATTACTTCAATTTCACAAGCACAAATAGTAACTATTCCAGATGCTAATTTTAAGTTTGCACTTACAAGTACAATTTGTTCTGACACAAATAATGACGGTATTCCAGATGCTGATGCTGATATTAATAATGATGGTGAAATTCAATTTAGTGAAGCAGAAAGTGTGACTTTTTTATATGTGCAAAATCAAAATATAAGCTCTTTAGAAGGTATTCAGAAATTTATTAATATTGAAAACTTAGATTGTTCCGTCAATCAACTTACAGTTATTGATTTATCTCAAAACATATCTCTTGTTCAATTAAGTTGTAATCTTAATCAATTAAGTGAATTAGACATTTCACAAAATACAAGTCTTGAGATATTAAGGAGTTCTTATAATCAATTAGAAAATTTAAATTTATCTCAAAATATAAACTTAACTGATATTGGTTGTAGTAATAATAATCTAACATCTCTTGATCTTTCAAATAATTTAGAATTAAACCAATTAGTGTGTTCATCTAATTTTTTAACAAGTCTTAATGTTTCACAAAACAGTGAGTTAATAAGATTAAAGTGTATCAACAATCAATTGGAAGATATTGATGTTACCCAGAATTTATTATTAGAAGTTTTTTACTGTTCCACTAATTTGTTAACGGAAATTGATATTACAACAAATGAAAACCTTAAAATTTTTAATTGTGCAGACAATCAACTCACAAGTTTAGATGTTTTTCAAAATACAAATCTTGAGGTATTAAGTTTCGCTAAAAATCAAATAGTAACTATAGACTTATCACAAAACTCAGGTTTGTGGAGTTTAGAATGTTGGGAAAACGAATTAATAAGTTTAAATGTTTCATCTAATTCATTATTAGAACTAATAGTTTGTTTCTCTAATCAATTATCATCTCTTGATTTGTCAAATCAAAATTTGCTTCAGAGGTTGTTTTGCTATGATAATGAGTTAACTTCATTAAATATAAAGAATACTAATAATACAAATATGGTTACGATGTTAGCGTATGATAATATATCGCTTAATTGTATTAATGTAGATGATGAAGTTTTTGCAAATAATCAAGCCTGTAGCGACCCACTATTTTTAGGTTGGTGTAAAGATGAATGGACAAATTATGATGAAGAATGTTTATTAAATATAGAAGATAATATAAATTTAAGTTTTTCTATTTACCCTAACCCAACACAATATATTTTATTTATAGAAAGCCTTAGCCAAGTAGAGTCTATTTTGATTTATAGCTTACAAGGACAATTAATAAAAGAAGCTTTTAGTAATAGAATTGATGTTTCAGAGTTTACAACTGGAGTATATTTTATTAAGGTTATTGCAGATGGTAAAACAGAAACCAAGAAGTTTGTGAAAAATTAAACTTGTTGGTATGTTTTTGCGAGTTTTTACGAAGCAATCTCATGATAATTAGTTTTAATTTTTCTAAGATTGCCATACTTAATCAAGTTTAGCACAGGCTTGTTTACCGAAAAAGTAAACCTCGCAAAGACATTCAAATTCTATATCTTCGCTAAAAAGAAAACCAATGTCTTTATCTCCAAAGCAAATAAACACCTTCACCTTATTTAAACTTCCTTCTGTATATTTTTGTGGAGTCCGCGTAAAATCTATTTCAGATACTTCTTGTATGGTAAGTGTAAAACATCGGTGGATTAATCAGAATCCATTTAAATCGATGTTTTGGGCAGTACAAGGAATGGCTGCCGAATTAGCAACTGGAGCATTGGTTATGAGTGTTATTAAGGAAAGTAACCAAAAAATCTCTATGTTGGTTGCTAATAACAAAGCATCCTTCTTTAAAAAAGCCACAGGAAGAATAACCTTTACTTGTACCGATGGTGATAAAATTAATAAAGCCATAAAAGAATCTATCGAAATTGGCGAAGGAAAAACATGTTGGATGAAAGCAGAAGGTGTAAATAAAGATGGAATTATTGTATCGGTTTTTGAATTTGAATGGACCGTTAAAGTCAAGAAACATACTACTTAAAAGACATTTTTTAACAGAATTATCTACTTTTAATCGAACAAATGAAGGTTAATATTTTGCTAAACTTATTAACAATTGGGAAATAATTCCGATATTTTTCATTACATTTAAACTGAATTTAAAAACAAACGCTTATAGTAAAAACTACTTAACCTAACATTTAAATTATAATGGCTAGAGCAATGTTCGATTATACCAAAGCAGTACTTAATAAAGTTAGCTTTGACGTAAATCTTTTCTGCATCGAGTTAAAAAAAGCATTAACCCGTTTACTTCCCCACGAAATTGAGGAATTAAAAATTTGGATTAATAATTTACTCGAAGAGAAACCTCAGTTAAATCAATGTTTAATTTATTTAAAATCATAAAAAAAGTCCCTTGTTTCAAGGGACTTTTTTTAGTTTTTATCATTATGTCTGGCCGAGTACAGTCGAGACCTTTTTATTAATAAAATTTAGTTCTCGACTATACTCGAACGGACATACCTTTTTTTCGATTACTAAACCTACTTCAAAGGGCTAATCACTTTTATATCTTGAAAAGCGATTGCTCCTCGAATAACTCCCGATATAATATCATATAATGCATCTACAATTTGCATTTTTAATTCACTTTTTTTATATAATAAACTAACTTCTCTTGCTGGAGATGGTTCATTAAAATAGCGTAAATGGCTTTCTTGTTTTTGAGAAATTTCTAAGGTGTTTAAATAAGGAAGGAGCGTCATTCCAAAACCTTCATCAGATAGTTTTATAAGTGTTTCAAAACTTCCACTTTCTAACTGAAAAGATTCTCCCGAAGTATCGTTTTTAAGCGATTTACAAATATTTATTACTCCGTCTCTAAAACAATGACCGTCTTCTAATAATAATATATCGTTGATTTCTAAATCTGATCTATCTAATTTCTTTTTCGAAAAAAGACGGTGACTTTCAGGTACGTAGCCTACAAAAGGTTCAAAATACAAAACCCGTTCTTTAATTTTTTCCTGACTTAAGGGAGTTGCCGCAATAGCTGCATCTAGGTGTCCGGCATTTAATTTTAAAATAATTTCAGCAGTCGTTAATTCTTCTATTTTTAAATGAACTTTTGGGTATTTATTTGTAAAATTTCTCAAGAACATTGGTAATAATGTTGGCATAATAGTAGGAATAATGCCTAATTTAAATTCACCGCCAATAAACCCTTTTTCTTGATCCACAACATCTTTCATTCGCATAGACTCGTTAACAATGTTTCTTGCTTGGTTTACTATTTTTTTTCCAACATCAGTTAATTCGATAGGTTTTTTACTTCGGTCAAAAATTTTGATACTCAATTCATCTTCTAATTTCTGAATTTGCATACTTAAAGTTGGCTGAGTTACAAAAACGTGCGCTGCAGCTTTGGTAAAGTTTTGATGCTCTGCAACAGCAAGTACGTATTTTAATTGTGTGATTGTCATTGAAAATAGATTTGTTTCAAAGATAAAGCTTTTATCAATAAAACTTATGACAATAACAAATAATTAAGATTATACTTATAGTTGATTTGGATTTTGATGCTGAAAATATTGTTGATTTTTCATTTATTAATAAATTGTATATTTACTTTTTTCCAAAACATAAAAAAGCTTAATAGTGTTAATCATCGTTTAGATCTTAACTAGGTATTTTCGCCGAAGTAAACTCATGAAGTGTAACAATGTTTAAAAGATTACTTCAGCACAAGGCTGTTTCGCAAATACAAAAAAAACACAAAGACTATCTAAATTTCTCTAAATTTCTATTAAATTTGAAAACCCCAATGAATAACTTAAATATCTATGAAAACCAACGACGAAACTTGGTTATACGAAATATCGGCAAAGCATAAATTAATAGATCTTAATTTTAAAGAGATATGGCGCTATCGTGATTTGTTAGTGCTTTTTGTAAAGCGAGATATTACCACCGTATATAAACAAACTGTTCTAGGTCCTCTATGGTTTTTTATTCAACCATTATTTACTTCGGTTATATTTACCTTAGTGTTTAACAGTATAGCAAATATTAGTACAGGAGGTATTCCACCATTTTTATTTAACCTAACAGGTATAACCGCTTGGAACTATTTTAAAGTTTGCTTAACAGGAACCTCCAATGTTTTTAGAGGGAATGCCGGGATTTTCGGAAAAGTATATTTTCCCAGAGTTATTATGCCACTATCGGTAGTAATTTCAAACTTGGTTAAATTTGGAATCCAACTATTAATACTTGTCTTTTTTTATGGATATTATTTATATCAAGGAAATAGTATTTCGCCCAATAGCAATTTACTATTATTTCCTGTGTATGTGTTAATGATGGCGTTTTTAGGTTTGGGAGCAGGAATGGTTATCTCTGCTTTTACTACCAAGTATAGAGATTTGTCTATGTTGGTCACCTTTGCAGTTTCCTTGTTAATGTATGTTTCGGCAGTGCCGTTTCCAATGCGTGAAATACAGGAAAAACAGCCACAATACGCTTGGTTGTTAGAGTATAATCCAGTAGCACAAATTATTGAAGGTTTTCGATATATGATATTAGATACAGGCGTTTTTACTTGGTGGGGTTTTTTCTTTACTTTAGCATTTACGGTTGTTTTATTTTTAGTAGGACTGATTGTGTTTAATAGAACGGAGAAAACTTTTATTGATACGGTTTAATTAGTGAGTAGTTGTTAGTGAGTAGTGAAAAGTGAATAGTGAAAAGTGAATAGTAGTTATGGATCATAAGGAATTAGATGTTTGGAAGAAGAGTATGAGTTTGGTGACCTTGATTTATAAAATTTCAAATGATTTTCCTAAAACCGAAATTTATGGACTTACTAGTCAAATTAGAAGAGCAGCGGTTTCTATACCTTCAAATATTGCTGAAGGATCTGGAAGAAAGGGTGATAAAGAATTAATTCAGTTTATTAGCATAGCATTGGGTTCTTTATCTGAAGTAGAAACACAGTATTTAATCGCTATTAACTTAACATATATAAAAGAAGATAAAACGGTTCTTTCAGAAATGACTGAAGTTAAAAAATTACTTTTAGGATTTAGGAATTATTTGCATAGGAAATAGTGGTTAGTGAGTTGTTTTTAGTGAGTCGTGAGTAGTCAATAGAATGGGATGTTTAAAAAAATATTAAAATTGGAAAATAAAATTAACATAATAGAATTCAAAAGTGATTAGAAAAAAAGTGAATAGGCAGGGAGTGAGAAGTGAATCGTTTAATTTAGGTGTAAAAACTCACTCTTCACTAAAAAGGATTCACTAAAAAGGATTCACTAAACTGAAAACAATGATTAATATAAAACCTAATATTATAATGAAAGCAATAGCCACAATTCACCAAAAACCATTCACTAAAAACGACTCACTACTCACTATTAACTAAAAACTATTCACTAAAAAAAATGGGAGTAATTTTAAAAATAGAAAACATAAGCAAACAATACCGTCTAGGTTTGGTAGGTACTGGAACCCTTTCGCATGACTTAAACCGTTTTTGGGCAAAAGTACGTGGTAAAGAAGATCCCTATTTAAAAATAGGAGCGGTAAACGACCGAAGTGCCAAAGCAACCGAGGACTATGTTTGGGCATTACAAGATATTAATTTTGAAGTAAAAGAGGGCGAAGTATTGGGTATTATTGGTAAAAACGGTGCAGGAAAATCGACCCTTTTAAAAATACTGTCTAGAGTTACTAGCCCTACCACAGGAAGCATTAAAACCAAAGGGCGTATTGCCTCGTTATTAGAAGTTGGTACCGGCTTTCATCCAGAGCTAACTGGTAGAGAAAACATTTACTTAAACGGTGCTATTTTAGGAATGACCAAAGCAGAAATCAACTCCAAGATAGACGAAATTGTAGACTTTTCTGGCTGTGAGTTGTATATAGATACTCCAGTAAAACGCTACAGTAGTGGTATGCGAGTACGTTTGGCATTTGCTGTGGCTGCTCATTTAGAACCTGATATTTTAATTGTAGATGAGGTATTGGCCGTTGGCGATGCCGAGTTTCAAAAAAAGGCGATTGGGAAGATG
>JAKITD010000090.1 GCA_021648265.1 Flavobacteriaceae bacterium
ACAAGAAGATACAAAATATTATAGTCAAATGACTAAAACAGAAGAAAAAATTGAATTTTACATCGCAGAGATGGAAAAATTAGGAATAAACTTTAAAAAAGATTTATTCTCAAACGTAGCAAAAGCATTAGGACCAGCACTTTTTAATAAAGATGCAGAAGTAGTTTCTTGTACCGATGCCGCAGAAATATTAACGGTTAAGAAAAATTTCTTAATTAAAAAACACGGATTAGAAGATTCGGAAAAATTAGACACCGCCATTACCGCAGTATGTGAAAAAATGGGGACTTCTAACAAGAATAAATACCGTGCAATTTTTTACTACATATTAGTAGAAAACTTAGGATTAGCCGATAATTATACTACAGAAAGTGTAAAAACTGAAGAAGCGAAAGTTGAAGAAGTAAAGGTTGAAAAAGTAGCAACCAAGGAAGTAAAAAAAGCTGAAGAAGTAGTTGCTACAAAGGCAAAAACTAAAGAAGTAGAAGCTGAAGAAGCAACAACCGAAGCAACAATAAAAGAAACACCAATAAAAGAACTTTCATTAAAAGAAAGAGATCCAGAAGCGTTTTTAAATGACTTTAACTGGCACAATTATCAAGAAGGAATTGATCCTATTGACGATGGTAAATTAGAAGAGTTTGAAAAATTAGTAGCAGACAACTTTGTAGATACTTTAGACAATGAAGTAGTTGAAGGAGAAGTGGTATTTGTTACAGATCGTGATGCTATTATTGACATTAATGCAAAATCTGAAGGAGTTATTTCATTAAATGAATTCCGTTACAATCCAGATTTAAAAGTTGGTGATAAAGTAGAGGTTTTAATTGATGTTCGTGAAGACGCAACAGGTCAACTAATTCTTTCTCACCGTAAAGCGAGAACAATTAAAGCTTGGGAGCGTGTTAATAAAGCACACGACGAAGGAACAATTGTTAACGGTTTTGTTAAATGTCGTACTAAAGGTGGTATGATTGTAGATGTTTTCGGAATCGAAGCATTCCTACCAGGTTCTCAAATAGATGTGAAGCCTATCCGCGATTACGATGTGTATGTTGATAAAACAATGGAATTCAAAGTAGTTAAAATTAATCACGAATTCAAAAACGTTGTTGTTTCTCATAAAGCACTTATCGAAGCAGATATCGAAGAGCAAAAGAAAGAAATTATTGGTCAGTTAGAAAAAGGACAAGTATTAGAAGGTATTGTTAAAAACATTACTTCTTATGGTGTATTTGTTGATTTAGGTGGCGTTGATGGATTGGTTCATATTACAGATCTTTCTTGGTCTCGTATCAACCATCCAAATGAAATCGTTGAATTAGATCAAAAATTAAATGTTGTAATTCTTGATTTTGATGAAAATAAATCACGTATTCAATTAGGTCTTAAACAACTTAGCAAACATCCTTGGGATAACTTAGGTGAAGATGTAAAAGTTGGCGATAAAGTAAAAGGGAAAGTAGTTGTAATTGCAGATTACGGTGCATTTATTGAAGTTACTGATGGTGTTGAAGGATTAATTCACGTAAGTGAAATGTCATGGTCAACGCACTTACGTAGCGCACAAGATTTTGTAATTGTAGGTGAACAAGTTGAAGCAGTAATTCTTACTTTAGACCGTGAGACACGTAAAATGTCTTTAGGTATCAAGCAAATTACTCCAGACCCTTGGACAGATATTTCTAAAAAATACCCAGTTGGTTCAAACCACAAAGGTATTGTACGTAATTTCACAAACTTTGGTGTTTTTGTAGAAATGGAAGAAGGAATTGATGGATTAATTTACATTAGTGACTTATCTTGGACTAAGAAAATCAAACATCCAAGTGAATTCTGTAACATTGGAGATGAATTAGAAGTAGTAGTTCTTGAATTAGATGTTGAAGGACGTAAACTAAGTTTAGGTCATAAACAAACTACCGAGAATCCTTGGGATAAATACCAAGCTGAATTTGGAGTAGGTACTAAACATACTACATCAATTTCTGAAATAGTTGACAAAGGTGCTACCATCGTATTTAACGATGATATTACTGCGTTTGTTCCAACACGTCACTTAGAAAAAGAAGACGGAACTAAATTAGGAAAAGGTGAAGAAGCAGAATTTGAAATCATTGAATTTAACAAAGAATTCAAAAAAGTAGTTGCTTCGCATATGACAATTCATAAAGAAGAAGAAGCTAAGATTGTAAAACAAGCTGTTAAAAAGCAAGCGGCACAAGCTGCTGAAGCTAAACCAACACTTGGTGATGCAAACGATGCACTTCAAGCTCTTAAAGATAAAATGGACGGAAAAAAATAAATTATTTTTTCTAATATTTTGAATAGTTTACAGTATTCAAAATAAAACTGATAAAAGCACAATAATCAATTGATTATTGTGCTTTTTTTTATGGATTTTAAGTTAAATGAAAAGTATTTAATAAAACAAAAATTTACTTTGTAAGCCAGATTCAGATTGTTCTTTCAGAGATGGATTTCAATTGTTTAGTGTAGCTGAAATTAATAATGCTTCTGGTTGTGAAGCTTATGGAGATTCTATAAATTTAATTGCAAATTTAGATCAGGAATCAACCAATAGTTTAACTGTTACTACAGGATATGGCGATCAAAATGTTAAAGTATGGATTGATTTTAATGATGATTTTACTTTTACTAGTGATGAAGTTGTAGTCCCTAATTTTGTAGTTATTCCTGGAGAAGTAGCGGTAATTATACAGAAAAGGTAGATTTAATAATTCCTACAGGTGCTACATTAGGAGAGTATAGAATGCGTGCTAAAATAAGTTGGCAAGTTCCTAGTACCAAATGATTCTTGTGAAGAAACACAATATGGTGAGACAGAAGATTACATAGCAAATATTGCTACTCTAGGAGTTGAAGATTACGAAATTAGTAATTCAGAATTTATAATTACTACTTTACCAAATAAGCAATTTGAAGTTATTATGACAACTGAATTTGATGGAGGTGTATTTTTAGCAATATATAATGTATTGGGACAAGAAGTTGGATTCAATAAAAGAGTTCCCCGAACAGGTAATGCCTATAAATTAAATATTGATATATCTAATATGTCTGAAGGTGTTTACTTTATTAGAATGGGTGGACAAGGAACTACTTCCTTTAAAACTGGAAGAATTATTGTGAAATAATATTCTATTTTTAATTATAAAAAAAGCGTTTCAATTAAAAATTGAAACGCTTTTTTTTGCTCTTGTTTTTTTGCTCTTAATTAATAATAACCTTTTTAATAATCTGACTGTTCTCTGAAACAATTTTTACTAAATACAATCCTTCAGTTAAAGTAGAAGTATTGATTGAAGTTTTAGATGTATTCATTGAATCTTTCAGTACTTCTCTTCCTAGTAAATCATAAACAATTATATTTCCGTTGTTAACGATTGTCGAATTTTGAATCCAAAGTACTTCCGAAGCAGGATTAGGATACACTTCTAAATTTGCTAATAAATTATCTTCAACCGAAAATAATTCCCAACGATCTTCAGCAGGCGTTCCTCCCCAAATAATAGTTGCTAAATAAGGATTGTCAATAAAAGGATTTCTATTTCCATATTCGTTTTCAAGATAAGGATTACGTTGATCCTCTAAAGCACTAACAGGATCTTCGGCATTCCATTCTAAATAAACCTGTAACATTTCGGTACTACCTTGAGTTGCTCCAGAACCATTAAGTGAAGGCAAACAACGATTCCCGTAACGTGTGTACATATACATCATCATTCTTGCAACATCACCTTTAAATTCATCACCAGGATACCAGTTACTTCCTGCGTTACCTGCATTTCCAGAACCAGATGCAAACTTTCTATTTCCCCTGTTTCCATTCATTTGTTGATCGCTAGGTCTTAAGTTATGTGGATCTGCTCCAATTCCTGTAGTACTATTACTGGTATTTCCCATAGATGGATTTGCGTTAGATCTTGCAAAAACATGTTCTCGGTTGTATTCACAGTTAGAACCTCCAAAGTCATCTTTATCACGACTTCTATCGTTTGTACAGCTTCCAGAATCATCATAACCATAAATTAATAATACATCATTGGAATTTGAAGGGTTCTCATCGGTAATTTTAACAGAATCTCTTACGTCACCATAGGTAAAACTAGTATTTGTTATAGCAATTTTACTTTGTAATTCTAAGTATAAATCTTGACCTGTTAAAGTAAGATTAACATCATTATAATAAGGTTGTTGTGCGAAAATAGTTTGCACGGTTAAAACAATAAGTAATAGGGTGATTTTTTTCATTTTTTAATTTATTTGTTTTAGTTAATCGTTTTTTTGAAGCAATGCCATATAAAACCCATCAAAACCAGATTCACTAGGAAATATCTTTTCTTCTTTTATAAATTTAAAATCTTTTCCAGCTTCTCCATTTAAAAATTCTTTTACTTGATTTTCGTTTTCTGAAGGTAAAATAGAGCAGGTTGCATAAACCAACTGTCCACCTGGTTTTACCATTCTGGAATAGGAATTTATAATTTCTTTTTGGGTTTCTTTTAAATTTTCTAAAAACTCAGGTTGTAATTTCCATTTAGAATCGGGGTTTCTTTTTAAAACTCCCAATCCAGAGCAAGGAGCATCAATTAAAACTTTGTCTGCTTTACCCAATAATTTTTTAATAACTTTAGTAGAGTCTATCGTTCGAGTTTCAATATTGTGAGCACCGTTTCTTTTTGCTCTACGCTTTAATTCTTTTAATTTACTTTCATAAATATCTAGAGCGATTACCTGACCTTTATTTTCCATAAGGGCAGCTAAATGTAAGCTTTTACCACCTGCTCCAGCACACGTATCTACAACACGGGTTCCAGGTTTTGGGTTTAAAAATTTCGCAACTTTTTGTGAGGAAGCATCTTGTACTTCAAACCATCCTTTTTTAAAGGCATCGCTTATAAATACATTGGACCGTTCTTTTAATTTTAATGCTTGTGGATAGCCTTTTATAATTTCAGTTTCAACATTTATTTCTTCTAGGGCTTTCTGAACTTGTTCTTTGGTAGCTTTTAAAGTATTTACACGTAAAACAACATCGGCTAATTTATTTAAGGCGTGAATTTCCTTATCCCATTTTTTCCCTAATTCTTTTACTCCCAATTCATCCATCCAATCTGGAATAGATTCTTTGTACTTTCTAATTTTTGAAAGCTCGTCAAATTTTCCTTTTATTTTACGAGTAGGTGTATTTTCAAACTGAGGCCAATCGGGTATTTTTATTCCTTTTAAGGTAGCCCAAACGGTAAACATTCTAAATAAATTAGTTCTGTCAAAAGGCTCTTTTACATCCGCAATTTTTGCATACAGGCGTTTCCAACGAACTATATCGTAGGTTGTTTCAGCAATAAATCCGCGATCGCGAGAACCCCAACGCTTGTCTCTTTTTAAGGTGTTTCTTAAAACTTTATCTGCCTGTTTTCCTTCATTAAAGATAAGTTGAAGAGAATCAATTGTTGCAAATACTAGGTTTCTATGTAGTTTCATGTGCGTTTATTATTTTAATAAATCAGTCACATGTTGTTCGTAATTATTCATTTTATTAAATGATAAGCTCTTTAACATGCCGTTTTATAAATTATAAAATAGTTTGCAAAGGTATTATATTAAGGTGGATGGTTTTGTTACTTTTGAGAAAAAAATAAACAATGCGATTTTTTCTTCTTTTATTGATTTCAGTACTATTAATTTGTTGTAATCAAGAAGATTCAAAAGAATTTTCTTCGGTTAAAATAGAACGTGTTTTTACCGATAGTTTAAGTATTCGTGCTATAAAACCAGTTGGTGTGGACAAGGTGTGGTTTGCTGCAAATAACGGGAGAGTAGGTTTAATAGATGGTCTTACCCCAAAATTAGCTACCATAAAATATGAAGATTCTCTTTTAAATTTTAGAGCGATTTCGGCAACCAAAGAAGCCGTATTTGTTTTGAGTATTGAAAACCCAGGAGTGTTATATAAAATTGGTCATGCTGATAATGAAGCAACTAATATTGAAAATGTTTATTTAGAAAAAGGAGCGAAAGTATTTTATGATGCCATCGCTTTTTGGGATGAAAAGGAAGGGATTGCAATGGGAGATCCAACAGAGGATTGTTTGTCAATAATAATTACTCGTGACGGTGGAAATACTTGGAATAAAATTGCTTGCGAAAACCTCCCGAAAATTGAAAAAGGAGAAGCTGCTTTTGCTGCAAGTAATTCAAATATATCGGTTTATAAAAATCATGTGTGGATTGTTACGGGAGGAAAGAGAGCAAGAATATTTCATTCTACAGATAGAGGTAACTCTTGGAAAGTATTTGAAACTCCAATTATTCAAGGAAAATCAATGACTGGAATTTACAGTGTAGATTTTTTAAATGAGAACACAGGAATAATATTTGGAGGAGATTGGGAGAATAAAAAGTTTAATGAAGGTAATAAAGCCATTACTCACGATGGTGGAAAAACTTGGGAATTATTAAATAATGGGAAGGCTCCAGGTTATCGGTCTTCGGTAAAATTTATCCCAGGCACCAACGGAAGAGGAGTTGTGGCTGTTGGGACTCCTGGTATATCTTATAGTAATGATGGAGGATATTCTTGGAAGAAACTTTCTAAGGAAGGGTTTTACGCAATAGAATTTGTTAATGATACCTTAGCATTTGCCTCTGGTAGAAATAAAATTTCAAGACTTATTTTTAAATAATAAGGTTGCTTGAAAGGTGAATTTTATGTCGGTTTGTCCTTTTAGTTATTGGGAGAAGTCGAAAACTACAAATCTTAAAATAATAATCTTTAATTCCGATAACTATCGGAAAAGCTGAATGGGTTAAATAAGTTTAATAGTTCCTTTTGAAATTTAGATTGTAAAGCTGAAACTAATTGTTTTTCTTCTATTACTAACATAATTGTTTAAATATAGGCTTTAAATAAAGGAGTAGGGTTTAAATAAAGTATAAGCTTTTCTTTAAAAGATCAATAAATACGATAAAGTGTAAATAAAATTCGATTAAAAGTAAAAATTATTTTTTTGTAGGAAAAATAGTACTATC
Source organism: Flavobacteriaceae bacterium (assembly GCA_021648265.1). Classification (GTDB taxonomy): domain Bacteria; phylum Bacteroidota; class Bacteroidia; order Flavobacteriales; family Flavobacteriaceae; genus Marifrigoribacter. Next base: position 7,057 of record JAKITD010000090.1, read on the forward strand.
TTTGAATTCAATTGTTATGATAGGTCTTCAAATATCAGCCCCAACTGTATGAGAATTCCTTATAAAACGGATCGCCGCGGGGGCAGATCCGTTTTTTATTTTATTTAATTTTGCAATTGTATTTGTAGGAATAATTTATTTTATTATTTCATAAAATCGATTAAAAGCAGAATAAATAGATAAAAAGCATAATTTGTTTGTGTATTAACAAAAAGCATTATATATTTGAACCATAGTTAATAGAATATAACTATCATTGTTTGCCCCAAAGTAATGATAGTGAAATAAAAAAGAGCGTAGCCCCAAGCGCTCTTTTTTTATGGAATAAATTCTTGTTTATTCTAAGACTATTTTCGGCTAACTTTACAACAGTGTATATCAATCAATTTAATTAGTAAACTGATGATATACTTCAGGGCAGAATCATACTTTTTAAAATAATTAAATCACTTATTTAACTGATAACTAATTGTTTTATGTTATTAATTATTTGTATATTATACTGATAACCAATAATTTAACTCAATGAAATCATCAG
>JAKITD010000017.1 GCA_021648265.1 Flavobacteriaceae bacterium
TACTACAATTTCACCGAGCTCATGGCTGAGACAGTATCCAGATCGTTGCACCATTCGTGCAGGTCGGAACTTACCCGACAAGGAATTTCGCTACCTTAGGACCGTTATAGTTACGGCCGCCGTTTACCGGGGCTTCAATTCAGAGCTTCTCCGAAGATAACCCCTCCTCTTAACCTTCCGGCACCGGGCAGGTGTCAGGCCATATACGTCATCTTTCGATTTAGCATAGCCCTGTGTTTTTGATAAACAGTCGCCTGGATCTTTTCACTGCGGCCCCACCGAAGTGGGGCGACCCTTCTCCCGAAGTTACGGGTCGATTTTGCCTAGTTCCTTAGCCATGAATCTCTCGAGCACCTTAGAATTCTCATCCCAACTACCTGTGTCGGTTTAGGGTACAGGCTGCTTCACTCGCTTTTCTTGGAAGTCGATTTGCTAGATTATCACCGCAGCCGTAGCCTTAGTGTACTATCGCGGTGTTACCACTCGCTTCAACGCACAATTCCGTCTGTGCGCACTAACTTTTCGCCTCCGTCACTTTTAACGTGAGCAGGTACAGGAATATTAACCTGTTGTCCATCGACTACCCCTTTCGGGTTCGCCTTAGGTCCTGACTAACCCTCAGCTGATTAGCATAGCTGAGGAAACCTTAGTCTTTCGGTGTGCGGGTTTCTCGCCCGCATTATCGTTACTTATGCCTACATTTTCTTTTGTAGCTACTCCAGCAAACCTCGCAGTTCACCTTCAACGCCACTACAATGCTCCCCTACCACTAATAAATTAGTCCATAGCTTCGGTAGTATGTTTATGCCCGATTATTATCCATGCCGGATCGCTCGACTAGTGAGCTGTTACGCACTCTTTAAATGAATGGCTGCTTCCAAGCCAACATCCTAGCTGTCTGTGCAATCCAACCTCGTTTATTCAACTTAACATACATTTTGGGACCTTAGCTGATGGTCTGGGTTCTTTCCCTCTCGGACATGGACCTTAGCACCCATGCCCTCACTGCATACAATCATTTTATAGCATTCGGAGTTTGTCAGGAATTGGTAGGCGGTGAAGCCCCCGCATCCAATCAGTAGCTCTACCTCTATAAAACTATGTATACGCTGCACCTAAATGCATTTCGGGGAGTACGAGCTATTTCCGAGTTTGATTGGCCTTTCACCCCTACCCACAGGTCATCCGAACACTTTTCAACGTATATCGGTTCGGGCCTCCACTTTGGGTTAACAAAGCTTCACCCTGCCCATGGGTAGATCACACGGTTTCGCGTCTACTACTACTAACTATGGTCGCCCTATTCAGACTCGCTTTCGCTACGGCTCCGATTCTTAAAATCTTAACCTTGCTAGTAACAGTAACTCGTAGGCTCATTATGCAAAAGGCACGCCGTCACAGCTTGCGCCGCTCCGACCGCTTGTAAGCGTATGGTTTCAGGATCTATTTCACTCCCTTATTCAGGGTTCTTTTCACCTTTCCCTCACGGTACTGGTTCACTATCGGTCTCTCAGGAGTATTTAGCCTTGGCGGATGGTCCCGCCGGATTCATACAGGGTTTCACGTGCCCCGCACTACTCAGGATACCACTATCAATAACGCTCTTTACTTATACCGGGCTATCACCGTCTATGGCCACTCTTTCCAAAGTGTTCTAATTCATTGCGCATCAAATGTCGTGGTCCTACAACCCCAGTATTGCCGTAACAACACTGGTTTGGGCTAATTCGAGTTCGCTCGCCGCTACTATCGAAATCACTATTGTTTTCTCTTCCTCCGGGTACTTAGATGTTTCAGTTCTCCGGGTTTACTCCACTTACGTGGTAACTAGTCTTCAACTAGCTGGGTTGCCCCATTCGGAAATTTGCGGATCAATTTGTATGTGCCAATCCCCGCAACTTATCGCAGCTTATCACGTCCTTCATCGTCTCTGAGAGCCTAGGCATTCCCCATACGCCCTTACTTTGCTTATTGTACTTTTTTGCTCTTTTAATGAGTTATTCATATTTTAGTCAGCAGTACTCAGTACGCAGTCTTCAGTAAACTGAAAACTAAATACTAGCTGTTGCCAACTTAATTTTAATTATTACTTTTCTCGTATTTCTTTTTTCAATATGTCAATGAACGTTTTTCTTATCATAAATATAAAACCAATGTTAGCAAAACTAAAAAAAATGTTTCCTTAGGATGTTTTACCAACTATCAATCCTTATATCTAAAGAATTGTGGAGAATATCGGAGTCGAACCGATGACCTCCTGCGTGCAAGGCAGGCGCTCTAGCCAGCTGAGCTAATCCCCCATTTAGAAATTTAGAATGTCGAATTCAGAATTTCGAATAATGAAGTAATCTTTTTCTCAACTTCTAAAATTTCCTCTTTATACACCGAAGCTTTATACCGCAGGTGTATTTCAATATGTTATGAACGTATTTTTTAATTCTGAATTTAGAATTCATAATTAAAAAAAGTAGTCTCAGGCAGACTCGAACTGCCGACCTCTACATTATCAGTGTAGCGCTCTAACCAGCTGAGCTATGAGACTGTTGCAGTCTTCAGTATTTCAGTTTTTAGTTGGTAGTAATTGAAATTACTACCGATCCTTATACTTAAGACCTTTATATTATTAAATTGACAGCTAAACCAAGCAAAATAAATCGATTTTTAAGAGTTTACTCTCTTATCGTACTCTCTTTAATTTATCCCGAAGGATAAATCTCTAGAAAGGAGGTGTTCCAGCCGCACCTTCCGGTACGGCTACCTTGTTACGACTTAGCCCTAGTTACCAGTTTTACCCTAGGCGGCTCCTTGCGGTGACCGACTTCAGGTACCCCCAGCTTCCATGGCTTGACGGGCGGTGTGTACAAGGCCCGGGAACGTATTCACCGCATCATGGCTGATATGCGATTACTAGCGATTCCAGCTTCACGGAGTCGAGTTGCAGACTCCGATCCGAACTGAGACCGGTTTTGAAGATTCGCTCCTACTCACGTAGTGGCTGCTCTCTGTACCGGCCATTGTAGCACGTGTGTGGCCCAGGACGTAAGGGCCGTGATGATTTGACGTCATCCCCACCTTCCTCACAGTTTGCACTGGCAGTCTTGTTAGAGTTCCCGACATGACTCGCTGGCAACTAACAACAGGGGTTGCGCTCGTTATAGGACTTAACCTGACACCTCACGGCACGAGCTGACGACAACCATGCAGCACCTTGTAAATTGCCCGAAGGAAAAGGTATTTCTACCCCTGTCAATCTACATTTAAGCCCTGGTAAGGTTCCTCGCGTATCATCGAATTAAACCACATGCTCCACCGCTTGTGCGGGCCCCCGTCAATTCCTTTGAGTTTCATTCTTGCGAACGTACTCCCCAGGTGGGATACTTATCACTTTCGCTTAGCCACTCAATCCGAAGATCGAACAGCTAGTATCCATCGTTTACGGCGTGGACTACCAGGGTATCTAATCCTGTTCGCTCCCCACGCTTTCGTCCCTCAGCGTCAATATAGTGTTAGTGATCTGCCTTCGCAATTGGTATTCTGTGTAATATCTATGCATTTCACCGCTACACTACACATTCTAATCACTTCACACTAATTCAAGAAATCCAGTATCAATGGCAATTTTACAGTTGAGCTGCAAGATTTCACCACTGACTTAGATTCCCGCCTACGGACCCTTTAAACCCAATGATTCCGGATAACGCTCGGACCCTCCGTATTACCGCGGCTGCTGGCACGGAGTTAGCCGGTCCTTATTCTTATAGTACCGTCAATATCTCTCACGAGAGATGGTTTCTTCCTATATAAAAGCAGTTTACAACCCATAGGGCAGTCTTCCTGCACGCGGCATGGCTGGATCAGGCTCTCGCCCATTGTCCAATATTCCTCACTGCTGCCTCCCGTAGGAGTCTGGTCCGTGTCTCAGTACCAGTGTGGGGGATCCCCCTCTCAGGGCCCCTACCTATCGTCGTCTTGGTAAGCCGTTACCTTACCAACTAACTAATAGGACGCATACTCATCTTATACCGCCGAAGCTTTACTATTTATATAATGCTATATTAATAGACTATGGAGTATTAATCTTCATTTCTAAAGGCTATCCTCCTGTATAAGGCAGATTGTATACGCGTTACGCACCCGTGCGCCGGTCGTCAGCAAAAGTGCAAGCACTCTCCTGTTACCCCTCGACTTGCATGTGTTAAGCCTGCCGCTAGCGTTCATCCTGAGCCAGGATCAAACTCTTCATTGTATAATCTTAAATAATATATTTAAAAGTACAAATTAAAAGTTCTCAAAAAAATCTCAGGTATTTTACTTAGTTTAGTTTCTTTGTAAATAACAGTATCACTACCGTTAAATACGCTGTCAATTTCAATATCTCAATGAACTTATTTATTGTTTTTTACTCGCTTATTTTTCTCTAAGCGGGTGCAAATATAAAACTCTTTTTTATTCTAACAACCTTTTTTAAAAAAATATTTAATAAAAATTCTAAGAACGTTTTTTGCTGTTTTCAAAACTAGTTAAAGTCCTTCCCAAAGCGGGTGCAAATATAAAACTCTTTTCCAATTCAACACTATCTTTTTTATGAAAAATTTAATCTTTTTTTATAACCAAATTTAATAGCCTGATAAAGTATATTTTACACCTGAATTTATTTTATACCTTAATATATAGTGTAGATAAATCTGAAGAATGAAACTAAATTTTTAATTGTCCAATTACCGCTTCAAACCTTTGTGTTTATAAGGCTTTACAATTTACTTTAATTTGAATATTTTTACTAATCCTCTTTAAACACATAGAATAAATTTAGTTTTTTACTTTGCTTTTTTTATTCCAATGTGCTGTAAGATCTAAAAAATCTATTGGAAAGGCTGGCGCTTGTCTTTCAAGAATGTTATCTTGGAAGGAGCGTTCTAAAATATCTTCAATTAAATAGTCTTCTTTATTATTGTAGGGATCGTATTCTTCTTTTAAAGATATGTCGAATAAATTGGCCGTTGTATTGTACCAAAATGCTCTCCAACTGGTTCTTAATTCTTTGACCAATTCGTAACCAGTTCTTCCAGTTTGACGATGGATTAATTTTGCTAATATCTGACCTTCGGTTCTTGTAAATTTTTTAAGCTTTTCTGAAAATTCTTCTTCTATATATTTTTGAACGCGTTTGGTGTATTTTTTTCGGTTTCTTTTCTTTTCGATTGTCTTTAATCTTTCGGTCATTACCGTTAATCTTTCCGCAGCTAATTTTGCATAGGGATACACTTTTCTGGTTTTTCGGCGAAGTATTAAATACCGTTTTCGGTTTTCTTTGGAAGTAAATTTGAGTTTATTCAGTAAAATTACTTCTTCCAAATCTATAAATTCTCGTGGAATGGAATCGCCTTGGATAATATAATAGTATTTGGTGCTATCTATTTGTTCCGTATTAGTTTCAGTTGTTTGGGTATGCATTCCTTCCGAAATAAGAACAAAAACTAAAACACCAACATATCTAAGAATATTCATTGAATCATCATTTTTTCAGTTATATAAAAATCAATTCAAATTTAAACAAAATGTAACATCACACTAATCAATAATTTGTTAATTTTGAATTCAATTTATTTCAGAAACAAAAATCAACCTATGGCATCTTCAATATTAACTAAAAAATCATTAAAATTTTTAGAAAACTACTTAAACAACGCGTCTCCAACTGGATATGAGTGGGACGGACAAAAGCTATGGATGAACTATTTAAAGCCTTATGTAGATGAATTTATTACTGATACTTATGGAACTGCGGTTGCAATAATTAATCCGAAGGCAAAATATAAGGTCGTGATTGAAGGACACGCCGATGAAATTTCGTGGTATGTAAATTACATTAGCGATAATGGCTTGCTATATGTGGTGAGAAATGGCGGAAGTGACCACCAGATTGCACCTTCGAAAATTGTGAATATCCATACTAAAAAAGGAATTGTAAAGGGTGTTTTTGGGTGGCCTGCAATACATACGCGATTAAAAGGGAAAGAGGAAGCTCCGAAACCAGATAATATTTTTATTGACATTGGCGCTTCAGACAAAGAAGAAGTGGAGAAAATGGGTGTTCACGTTGGTTGTGTAATTACCTACCCTGACACGTTTCATATTTTGAATAACGATAAGTTTGTATGTCGTGCAATGGACAATCGAATGGGTGGTTTTATGATTGCTGAAGTAGCTCGTTTACTTCACGAAAACAAAAAGAAACTTCCTTTTGGACTTTACATCACTAATTCTGTACAAGAAGAAATTGGACTCCGTGGAGCACAAATGATTGCAGAACGCATACAACCAAACGTTGCTATTGTTACCGATGTAACTCACGATACTACCACACCAATGATCGACAAGAAAAAAGAAGGTCATATAGAATTAGGAAAAGGACCTGTAATTGCTTACGCTCCTGCTGTGCAACAAAAATTACGTGATTTAATTACTGAAACTGCCGAAAATAAAAAAATACCTTTTCAGAGAGCCGCATTATCTAGAGCAACAGGTACCGATACCGATGCCTTTGCTTACAGCAATAGTGGGGTGGCAAGTGCTTTGATTTCATTACCATTACGTTATATGCATACTACGGTTGAAATGGTTCATAAAGCTGATGTTGAAAATGTGATTACACTTATATACGAATCCCTCTTAAAAATTAAAAATGGGGACACTTTTAGTTATTTTGAAAAATAGGCTGCTTTTAATAATAGAAATACTTATTTTTGCCCCAAATTTAAAAAAATCATGAAAAAGTTACTAATTTTATTTTCGGCAACGCTCTTGTTGTTTTCTTGTTCTACTGACGAATTAATCGTTGAAGAAATAAATGAAACTGCTAACTTAGCATACAACGACAATTCAAATTTCGGAAAATACAAAGGGGTATTTACAACCAATGATGGTTTACAAAGGGCAACTGTAGAAATATTTTTGTCTAGAAACGAAAAATCAACGGCAGTACTAAGTTTTCCTAACGGAAAAAGTATTTTATTTACTGCAAAAACTATAAGTGCAAACCTTGTTAATTTAGATAACATCTATTTTTCAGCAAAAAGAGGATCTTTTTTAGTTTCGGTTTCAGATAATGGTAAAGATGCTATAATTACAAATGTTTTTTTAAACAATAAAAACGGAGATATTTTCATAATAAAAGAAACATCTAGAGGACCAATAACTCCAATTACAGGTACTTATATTTGCTCTAATTGTGCAAATACTACAGCAAAAACTTTTAACATAGTTGTCTCTGGAGATGGTTCAGGTGTTCAAACACTTGCTACTCAAACAGTTTTTGATAGCACTACTTACACAGGTATTGGTATTCAAGGTAATTGTTTTGTTCCTAGTGGTAGCACTTTAACTGTCTGTGAAACTCTTAGTGGTGATGGAATAACTACTGCTACTGGGTTTACAATGGGAGCTTATCCTGTGGAATGGATTGGTGAAATGATTTATTCTAATATCGCACCAGATTGCTCAGAAATTACTGGATCTTGGGTATATAGAAAAGGGTTACCTAATGAAGTTTCTGGCACATTTAGAAGTGATGCAATAACAAATTGCCTAACCGAATTAGTTTTTGAAGATTTTGAAGACACCACCGTAACCTACACAACTAGTATTGCTGAGTTCACCAATGGACTTGAGGATTACTTTACAAGAACAGACGGAAGTAATATTAGTAGTTCGGTAGAATTTACTAATAAAGTAGGTACAGGTTTTTTTGCAGCACAAGACGTTGATGGTGGAGGTGCCACACTTCCTGTATATCTTACTTTTGAAAATTTAGATATTGCATCAATAGGTACTATCTTTTTTGCAGGTCTTTTTGCTGAAGATGACGATGGAGGAAATCAAGATTGGGATAGTCCAGATAATTTGATTGCAGAATTTTCTTTTAATGCTAACGACCCTATTCCTACTTGGACTCCTTTCTTTGCTATTGAATCGCAAGGAGGCACTGGCACAAGTAATGCGCCTCCTTTGATTGATACCAATCTTGACGGCATTGGTGATGGCACTGAAATCACAGATGCTTTTGCTCCCTTTATGGCTGTATTTCCAAACAGTTCGATAACCAATCCAACAGCATCCCAAATGGTTTCTATTAGAATTGGAATCCGCTTAAATAGTGGCGATGAAGATATTGCGTTTGACAATATTTTGATTAGAGGTGAATAATTATTAAAATAAAAAGAACATTTCAAAAAAGAACTGTCTGAAAAGGTGGTCTTTTTTTTGCGATAAATTTGGCATCCTAATTTATTACAGCCTGTATTTTATTATATTTGAAAAAAATTACATTCTTTGTTATTTAACTCTTTTAATTTTGGTCTTTTTTTACCTATTGTACTTGTACTCTATTGGTTAATTGGTTATCGAAAAGTTAAAACACAAAATATACTTTTATTAGTTGCCAGTTACTTTTTTTATGGTTTATGGGATTGGCGATTTTTACTGTTAATATTGTTAAGCTCTCTAATAGATTATTATTCAGGGATTGAAATTGAAAAATCCACCACCAAATCTCGCAAAAAATTCTTTCTCTTTTTTAGTATTTTTTGGAATTTAGGGATTCTATTTGTTTTTAAATATTACAATTTCTTTATTACTGAGTTTACCTCTTTATTTGGCTTAGAAAGCTCGGAGTATGCTTTTAGCTCTTTAAATATTATTCTTCCGGTTGGTTTGAGTTTTTATACGTTTCAGACTATGAGTTATAGTTTGGACGTTTATAAAGGAAAGATTAAGCCCACTAACAATTTGTTAAACTTTTTGTGTTTTGTGAGTTTCTTTCCGCAGTTAGTAGCAGGACCTATTGAGCGAGCAGGGAATTTATTACCTCAATTTAATAAACAACGAAGTTTAGATATTGATAATTTTAAAGATGGACTGCGATTAATTTTATGGGGATTGTTTAAAAAAATGGTGGTAGCAGATAATGTGGCTATTGCAGTAAATGCTATTTATTCTAGTCCCGAAGATCAAGGTAGTCTTACGTTATTTTATGCTTCTGCCCTGTTTTTCTTTCAGATTTATTGTGATTTTTCTGGATACTCAGATATTGCGATTGGATCTGCTAAGTTATTCGGTTTTAAATTGAGTAAAAACTTCAACATTCCTTATTTATCTAGAAGTGTTGCAGAGTTTTGGCAACGGTGGCACATTACATTAACACGGTGGTTTACCGAATATGTGTATGCTCCAATTATTAGAAAACGTAAACGAAGCTACTTAGTTAAAACGTTTGCTTTATTTGTTTCCATGGGACTTATAGGCTTATGGCATGGAGCCAATTGGACTTTTGTTTTCTTCGGAATTTACCAAGCAATTACCATTTCGATAGAAAGAATACCATTTAAAGTAAAAGGGAAAAACGTTTCATTAAATTATTATTTAAACAAAATGCCCCTTGGCTTTGCAGTAGTATATAGTTTTATATTAATAACTACATCGTGTATATTTTTTAGAGCCGATAGTTTGTCTTCTGCTTTTGAAATTATTAGGGATATTGTTTCCTTTATTCCAAGTGAAAATTTTACAACAGTTATAGGTATTAAAGTATTAATAATTCCTTTTTTAGTACTGTTAGAATATTTTACAAGAACAAAAAACCATCCTTTTGAAAGATTAGAAAAAAAATTAAGCAGACCCATTAGATGGGCAATTTATTATATATTTATTATCGCAATTATTAGATATGCAGGACCTGCAGAACAATTTATCTATTTCCAATTTTAAGGAAAAACAAAAGAGCATTTTACAATACTCCTTTTGGTTTTTTATACCTGTGGCGGTAATTTTCACCATCGTAGAGTTGTTGGTTTTAGAAATGCCTGCAAATTATAAAAACAACAGTGAATATTATTCTAAAAACAAGGATACAATAGAGTTAATGGCCTTTGGAACTTCACAAATGGCTGGGGCAATAAATCCTGGTTTTATAGATACACCTAGTATTTGTTTGGCTTCCTCCTCACAACATCACAAATTAGATTTTACCATACTTAAGCAACTTTTACCAGAGACTAAAAACTTAAAATATGTGGTTCTGGAGCTTTCTACAAGTCATTTTGTATTACCTCATAACAGTAAGAATTTCTGGAAGAATTCAGTTTATTTAAAGTATTTTAATGTAAATGCTTTTGAAAGAAAAACCTATTTTAAAGATAAACTTATATTTATATCGAACCCTGATATATATTCAGAAAAATTAAAAGATTATTACCTATTAAACAAGGATGAGGAATCGTTAAATTTATATGGTTTTAATACGGGTGAAGGTCATGGTGTTTTCAGAAAATATAACTATGATGAAGTTGCCATTTCAAAATTAAAAACTACGCCTAACCAAAAGGAGAATCCAGCGGTATTTATGCATAATACGATGTATTTTTATTCGATGTTGGACTATTTAGAAGAACATCAAATACAAACTGTTATTTGTTCGCTCCCTCTTTATAAAACCTATAGGACTCATCTTAATCCCAATATTGTACGCCGAAGAGACAGTATTATTGAGGTCATTAAAAAAAACTATCCTAATGTGATTTTTTTAAACGCTGAAAACGATACTGACTTTAAAGTTGAAGATTTTAATAATGCCAATCATTTAAATCTAAGTGGTGCTAAAATATTTTCAGGAAAGCTAAATGAGATATTAAATAATTTAGATTGAAAATTTATACTATTTTAGCTTCCTTATATGACCAAATTTTTAAGTTGCTTTTTCTTGTTTATTTCAATTTGTATGTATTCACAGGAGGATTCTATACCCAAGTACACCCATTTCACAAATATTGAACTTAATGTAGGTAAAACGTTTGCTACCAATACAGGATTTCCTGATTTAAAATTGCATAAATCTATATTTCTAAGTTTCGGAAAAACAAATCTTGACAATACTGATGAATGGGCTTACCGATTAAGACATCCAAAAACAGGAATTTCTTTTGCATTAACCGATTACGGAACCCCTGAATATATGGGTTATTCACTATCTGTTTTTTCATTTATAGAATACGATTTATTTAAAAGATATTTAAGAGACCTCTCTATGCAAATGGCATTAGGTGCGTCCTATTTTACAAGAAATTACGAAAATTTACCGTATGCTTTTAATAACGCTCCAGAGAACAACAGCAGAGCGGTTTCTACTAAAGTTACGTGGGGATTTAAAATGTTTTTTAATTATAAATTTTTAACAACTAAAAATGCAACCTGGAAAACAGGCTTTGGTATTTTGCATCAATCAAACGGTCATACTCGTTTGCCAAATGACGGATTAAACACAATATTAATAGGGGTTTCAAGACAGAACTATTACAATGAAAATAAGTCTGTAATTAACACAGATGAAGATGTAATAACCAAGGAATATACAAAAAGCAGTAGTTATTATTTCGATTTAAGATACGGAATGGGAGTTAATGTTCTAACGGAAGAGCTAAACGACAGAAACGGTGTTTATACAATTGCTGGTTCCTTCGGAAAAATATTTAATAAAACTTTTAAAATAGGTGTTGGTTTTTATTACCGACATTATGGTAATTATTATAAATACATTAAAGATGAAGGAGATTTAGTTGTTGAGCAATACCCTCAATTTTTAGACAACCCAATTAAATACGCTTCTAATTATGGTGCTTTTATTAATTCTGAATTATTATTAGGTCATATTGGCATTGATGTTACCTTAGGTATAAATTTTTACAAACCTTTTTATGAAGTAGATTATCAATTACACCAAGGTTTTTATTGGGAGCTTTTTGACGAGGAGGGCAACTCAGAATTTGTTTATATACTTGGGGAATTAGATTCATCTTATACTATTAAAAAAGTAGTATCCACAAGGATTGGTTTAAAATACTACCTATTTAGCAACAATAAAAGCCCTAAAAACAATTTTTATATTGGTGCAAATCTTAACACTAATTCCGGACAAGCAGATTTTACAGAACTTAGTATTGGTTATGTGCATAGTTTTGGTTTTAAAACTAAATAAGAAATTTCTATTTAGGACAAAGAGGCGCTAATATTTTCAAAAAAGAAAAATGAAATCATAAATAAATTGAAATCAAAAATTATACTATTTTAGCTTTTTAGATGACCAATAGACTAACCTACTTTTTTTTTATTTTAAGCACTTGTTTGTATTCGCAGAACGATAGTATTAGCAACTATAATCGTTTTATAACTGCCGAATTATTACTGGGAAAAACGTTAGAACCAAACCCTGGACATCCTGAAACTAAGCTTCACAAAGGGATTTCACTTTTGTTTGGGAACACCAATACCGATAATAAAGACGAATGGGTATATCGATTAAAATATCCAGAAACAGGAATAAATTTTATTTTAACCGATTTTGGAAACCCTGAGTATTTAGGTTATTCCTTTTCGGTAATACCTTTTATAGAATACGACCTATTTAAGCGTTTTTTAAAAAATTTATCGATGCAGGTTGGTATGGGAGCTTCGTATTTTACTTATAAGTACAAAGATCTTCCTTATGCTTATAATGATTATCCAGAAAATAATAGTCGAGCCATATCTACCAAAGCAACTTGGGCTTTTAAAACGTTAATTAATTATACGATTATCACCAATAAAAATGCCAATTGGACTATGGGGCTTGGTATTTTACATCAATCCAACGGACATACTAGAATGCCAAATAACGGAAACAACTCTATTCTTTTAAGTGTTTCTAGGCAAGCTTTTTACAAAGAAAACAAACAATTTGTGACGGATAAAGATTTTATACAAAAAGAATTTACAAAGAGCAGTCATTATTTTTTTGATCTGCGAATGGGCTTGGGAGTTAATGTAATTTCTGAACCTATAAATGAAAGAAAACCGGTTTATACAATTGCACCTTCCTTTGGGAAAATTATCAATAAAACTTTTAAAATAGGGATTGGTTTTTACTACCGTTTTTATCAAAATTATTACGATTATATTATAAATGAAGGAGAATTAGTGCTGGAAGACAATCCACATTTTATAGAAAAACCATTTTTATATTCAACAAACTTCAGTGCCTTTATTACTTCAGAATTATTATTAGGTCACATTGGAACGGAAGTGACAATTGGTTATAATATTTACAAACCTTTTTACGAAACCGACTGGAGGCTAAACAAAGGTTTTTATTGGAATTTTGAATACCCAGATGGCAGTTCAGAACAGAAATATGTGTATGGAAAAAAAGAAAAATATGATAAATTGAAAAAGGTAATTTCTTTACGGTTTGGTTTAAGGTATTACTTATTCACAAATGAAAAATCGCCCAAAAATAATTTTTACATAGCTGCTAATATTAATACCAATTTAGGACAGGCAGATTTTACTGAATTAAATTTAGGTTATGTACATAATTTCGGGTTTAAACAAAAATAATTATTTCTTAAAATAATTAAGCACATTATTTTCTATTCGCGTTTCAATTTCTGAAACATCTGCTTTAATAAACTTGGTTCCCGATATTTTTTCATACAACTCTATATATCGCTCGGAAACGGTATTAATATATTCGTCGCTCATTTCAGGAACCGATTGCCCTTCCAATCCTTGAAAGTTGTTTTGTATTAACCATTGCCTTACAAACTCTTTAGAAAGTTGTTTTTGTGTTTCTCCTTTTTCTTGCCTTTCTTGGTAGCCTTCCGAATAAAAATAACGAGAAGAATCGGGTGTATGTATTTCATCAATCAAGACAATTTCTCCGTCTTTTGTTTTTCCGAATTCATATTTAGTATCTACTAAAATCAAACCTCTTTTTGAAGCAATCTCAGTTCCACGTTGAAATAATTTTCGAGTGTAATCTTCTAAAACTAGGTAATCTTCTTCCGAAACAATATTCTTTTTTAAAATATCTTCTCTTGAAATATCTTCATCGTGATCTCCCATTTCTGCTTTGGTTGCTGGAGTAATAATTGGATTAGGAAATTGATCGTTTTCAATCATTCCATCGGGCATTTCAACTCCGCAAAGCATTCGTTTTCCTAATTTATATTCTCGTGCAGCATGACCACTCATATATCCTCGAATAACCATTTCAACCTTAAAAGGCTTACAAGCTTTACCAATAGCCACATTTGGATCGGGAGTTGCCAATAACCAATTGGGAACTAAATCTTCTGTATCCCGCATCATTTGTGTGGCAATCTGATTTAAAATTTGACCTTTATATGGAATTCCTTTTGGCATCACTACATCAAAAGCACTTAGTCGGTCGGTAGCGATCATTAGTAAAATATCGTTTTCTAAGGTATAAACTTCACGAACTTTTCCGTGATAGACACTTTTTTGTCCAGGAAAACTGAAGTTGGTGTTGGTGATGGTATTGCTCATATTTTGTATTATTCACCCGCAGACCTCTTAGATTCTTGCAGGTTTTTTCTTTTGTTTTTTTCTTTTTCCCGCGAATAACGCTGATTCTCGCTGATTATTTTTTTTCTCGCAAAGGCACAAAGAAGTTCTTTATACTTTTTTCTCTTCTCTTTTTTCTCTTCTCTTTTTTCTCTTCTCTTTTTTCTCTTCTCTTTTTTCTCTTCTCTTTTTTCTCTTCTCTTTTTTCTCTTCTCTTTTTTCTCTTCTCTTTTTTCTCTTCTCTTTTTCTCTTCTCTTAATACTTAATACTCCATACTTAACCCGAACACTACTCCACGTTCTCAATAGATTTGTAAGCCGCAATTACTTTTTTAACCAATCTATGTCTTATTACATCTTTATCGTCCAAGTGAACAATTCCTACTCCTTTTACATCTTTTAAAATCAAAAGTGCTTCTTTTAAACCTGAAAGTGTATGTCTTGGTAAATCAATTTGACCAGGATCGCCCGTAATCATAAACTTTGCACTTTTTCCCATACGGGTTAAAAACATTTTCATTTGAGCGTGGGTAGTATTTTGTGCTTCATCTAAAATCACAAAAGCATTGTCTAAAGTTCGACCACGCATAAAAGCCAAAGGAGCTATTTGTATTACTCCTTTTTCTAAAAAAGATTCTAACTTTTCTGGAGGAATCATATCACGTAACGCATCATATAGGGGTTGCATATAGGGATCTAGTTTTTCTTTCATATCTCCTGGAAGAAAACCAAGCTTCTCTCCTGCTTCTACTGCTGGTCTTGTCAAAATAATTTTTCTTACTTGTTTATCTTTTAAAGCTTTAACAGCTAAAGCAACACCTGTATAAGTTTTTCCAGTTCCTGCGGGTCCTACTGCAAAAACCATATCGTTTTTAGACATTAATTCCACCAATTTTCGTTGGTTGGCAGTTTGTGCTTTAATTTTTCTGCCGTTAACTCCATGGACTAAAACTGCACCTGAGCCTTCGGTAGTTTCATATTCATCTCTTCCTCTACTCAAGATTACACGTTCAATTACATTTTCGTCAATCTTGTTGTATTTTGCAAAATGTTCAAGTAACATCGCTAATCGTTTATCAAACTCTTCCAAAACTTCTTCATCTCCAAAGGCTTTTATTTTATTTCCTCGGGCAACAATTTTTAACTTCG
Source organism: Flavobacteriaceae bacterium (assembly GCA_021648265.1). Classification (GTDB taxonomy): domain Bacteria; phylum Bacteroidota; class Bacteroidia; order Flavobacteriales; family Flavobacteriaceae; genus Marifrigoribacter. The sequence goes on from JAKITD010000017.1 coordinate 15,544, forward strand.
GAAAAAGTTCCTTTAATTTTTCGATATTTACATTTTGTTGTCCAAAGAATTCTCTTGGACTTATTTCAGATAGTTCGATAATTAATTCGTTCAAAAGTCTATAAATTTAAAATTTGAATAAAGCGACAAATAGTTTTCGTCTATTACAAAAGTACTGTATTTTTGTGCTACTTAGTTCAAATAATTATCAACAATATGCCAAAAGCTATTATCACTTTAACAACCGATTTTGGAGAGAAAGATCACTTTGCAGGAGCGGTTAAAGGTGCTATTTATAGCGAATTGGAAAGTATAAAAATTGTTGATATCTCCCATTCTATTTCTCCGTTTCATATTTCGGAAGCCGCTTATATAATTCAGAATGCTTACAAGAATTTTCCAGATGGGAGTATTCATATTATTGGTATCGATTCAGAATTAAACCCCGAAAACAAACATATTGCTGTTTACTTGGACAAACATTTTTTTATTTGTGCAAATAATGGAATAATTTCGATGTTGACTTCCGATATAAATCCTGAAAAGATTGTTGAAATAAATGTACACGATAATATTGAATCTAATTTCCCTGTACTGGATGTTTTTGTAAAAGTTGCTTGCCATATTGCCCGTGGCGGCACACTTGAAGTTATTGGGAAATCGATTTCAGAAATCAAACAATTAACTGGCATTAAACCTGTTGTAAACCCAGAAAATAATCAGATTATTGGAAATGTGATTTATATTGATAACTATGGAAATGTAATTTGTAATATCAATAAATCTCTTTTTGAAAAAATTGGGAAAGGAAGAAATTTCACCATACAAGCACGGTCTATAAAATTTTCAAAAATCCACAATCGATATAGCGACGCCATTGATTTTGAACAAGAAAAACACAAACGGGAAGAAGACGGTAAAAAAATTGCTCTTTGGAATTCTTCTAACTATTTAGAGCTTGCTATTTACAAGAGTAATCCATCAACTGTAGGTAGTGCTTCCTCGTTATTTGGATTGAAATATAGGGATGGTATTAGTATAAATTTTGAATAAAAATATGTTTACAAGAATTGTGAAAATGGAATTTGATCCAGCAAAAACGGAAGCCTTTCTTTCTAATTTTGAAGAAGTGAAATTTAAAATTCGTGCTTTTAGTGGTTGTAAATTCCTAGAACTTTATAGAGATAAAAATAACCCTGACATATTTTTTACATACAGTCGTTGGGAAGCTGAAACCGATTTAGAAAACTACCGAAACAGTGAACTTTTCAAAACCGTTTGGGCAACAACTAAACCTATGTTTCGTTCTAAAGCACAAGCTTGGAGTGTGGATACTCTTCATAGCTTGAAATAAAAGTTAAAGTCGAAATTGAAATTGAAAAAATAAAAATAGGTCACTGAGTGTTTCGATTTATTTTCAAATCGAAAATGTATCGAAGTGAGCGAAATTGATAATAAATAATAAAATGTTCCCCATATTAAAACGTGAAATAAATTCTTTTTTTTCTACAGCTGTAGGCTATTTGGTGATTGCTTTATTTTTAGTGATTAACGGATTGTTTTTGTGGGTTTTTGAAGGAGACTTTAACATTCTCGACAATGGTTTTGCGGATTTGTCTTCATTTTTTATGATTGCTCCTTGGGTGTTTTTATTTTTAATTCCTGCCATAACAATGCGAGCCTTTAGCGATGAAATTAAAATGGGAACCTTTGAGCTTTTAGTTACCAAACCCATTTCTTTAAAAAACATTGTACTCGGCAAATATTTTGGAGCTGTTCTATTGGTTTGTTTGGCAATCGTCCCGACTTTACTTTATATCATTACTATTTCACAACTTGGAAGCACATCTGGAAACTGGGATGTTGGCAGCACTTTGGGTTCTTATATTGGTTTGTTATTTTTAATATTTGCTTATTCTGCCATTGGGATTTTTGCTTCTACTCTATCAAAAAATCAAATTGTGGCTTTTATCATTGCCGTATTTTTATGCTTTTTATTTTACTATGGTTTTGAAAAATTAGATTCCTTCTTTCAATCTTTTGGCATCGGAAGTTTGGGAATGCAAGCTCATTTTAACAGCGTGGCTCGTGGTGTTTTAGATACCCGTGATATTATTTACTTTGTGAGTGTTTCTGTCATATTTATCGCCTTCACTATTTTTAATTTAAAACGAAAAGAATGAAGAAAAGCACGTCTCCAATAAAAACCCTCCTTCTAATTGTTATAGGAATTATCTTTTTTAATTTTGCAGGAAGCTATTTTTACAAACGATTCGATTTAACTCAAGATCAACGTTTCACTTTATCTGAAGCAGCTAAAGAAACTATTGCTTTAATAGATGAACCAATATTTATTGAAGTGTTTTTAGAAGGTGATTTTCCTTCAGAATTTAAACGACTTCAATCCGAAACAAAACAATTATTAGAAGAGTTTGAGGCTAATAATTCTAATATAAAATTCAAATTTGTAAACCCTTCAGAAAAAGAAGGAGACGCAGAGGCTTTATTGAAATTTGGAGCAAAACCTGCTCAAATTAAAGTTAAAGAAAACGGAAAAATAAGCTCCCAACAAATATTTCCGTGGGCGATTGCTTCCTATCAAGGAAAATATAAAAAAATCCCGTTACTAAAAAATCAATTAGGAATTACTTCCGAAGAACGTGTAAATAATTCCATTCAGAATTTAGAATATGCTTTTGCTGATGGCTTTAACAAATTGGTGCATCCTAAAAAACGTAAAGTTGCGGTGATAAAAGGAAATGGCGAATGGGACGATAAATACGTTGTCGATTTTTTCACAACACTACGCGATTACTATTTCATAGCACCTTTCACTTTAGATTCTGCAGCGGTTTCTCCTGTAAAAACTTTAGAGCAAATAAAGGAATTCGATTTAATTGTTATTGCAAATCCAACAGAAGCTTTTACAGAAAACGAAAAATACGTATTGGATCAATATACAATGTACGGAGGAGCTTCCTTATGGTTGGTTGACGCTGTAGAACTAAAAAAAGATACTATTAGCGGTAATGATTTTGCTTTTGGGAAAGAACTAAATTTAACCGATTTTTTCTTTAAATACGGACTAAGAATCAATCATAATTTGGTAAAAGACGTGTATTCTGCGCCTATTTTATTAGCCTCCGGTAATGAACGAGAATCCCAATACCAACGCTACCCTTGGTTGTATAGTCCTCTTTCGTCAAGTGCTAATAATCATCCAATTGTCACCAATATCGAAGCGGTAAAATTTGATTATGTAAGCAGTATTGATACGCTTCCAAATAAAATTCATAAAACCATTTTATTAACATCTTCACCTATTTCAAAAATTGTTGGAATGCCTATTGAAATAGATATCAATAAAGAGATTAATAAAAATCTCAAAATATTAAAAGAAGGACCTTCTCTTGAAGAATTTAAAGTTGGAGAAATTCCTTTGGCAGTTTTACTGGAAGGTTCATTTCCTTCGGCATATAAAAATCGCGTAAAGCCATTTAAAATTAAAAATAACAAAGACGAAAGTAACACTACAAAAATGGTAATTATTAGTGACGGAAATTTGATTAAAAATCAATTACAAGGCAATCGCCCCTTAGAATTAGGATATGATAAATGGATTAATGTTTTTTATGGAAATAAAGAGTTTTTACTGAACACCGTTAATTATTTATTAGACGATTCTGGACTTATAAACATTAGAAGTAAAGAGATTTCGGTGCCTTTTTTAGATCCTCAAAAGGTAGCTGATGAACGAAGCTTTTGGCAATGGATAAACATCTTGCTTCCTTTAGTACTATTAGCAATTTTTGGAGGGTTGTTCGGTTATTTCAGAAAGAAAAAATATACCTGATTTTGTTAATAAGTTTCTCCTGTTTACAAAGGAAACAAAATGCAAATTGAAATATATTTGTAATTGACTCAAAACTTAAACACCGTTGAAATTTGTAATTTCAGCCAAACCATAAAACCAGTAGCATGAAATTTATAGTATCCAGTTCATATTTATTAAAACAACTTCAAGTTTTAGGAGGAATCATCAATAGTAATAACACCTTACCTATTTTAGATAACTTTTTATTTAACTTAGATAATAATTTATTGACGGTTTCTGCCTCCGATTTAGAAACTACGATTTCTTCAAAATTAGAAGTAGAAAGCAGCGAAAAAGGAAGTATTTGTGTTCCTGCACGTCTTTTATTAGATACCTTAAAAACGTTTTCTGAACAACCCTTAACTTTTACTGTTGAAGAAAACAATACTATCGAAATAAGTTCAAGTCACGGTAAATATGTGTTGGCTTATGCAAGTGGTGAAGAATTTCCGAGTGCAATCGAATTACAAGACCCCAACACAACAACCCTATTGGGTGATGTATTAGCAACAGCAATTTCTAAAACCATATTTGCTGCAGGTAATGATGATTTACGTCCCGTGATGAGTGGTGTTTTCTTTCAGTTTTCAACAGAAAGTTTAACCTTTGTTGCAACCGATGCACATAAATTGGTAAAATATACACGTGAGGATATTTCGGCTTCAGAAACTACAGAATTTATAATGCCTAAAAAGCCTTTAAATTTATTGAAGTCTATTTTAGCTGGAAGCGAAGAAGAAGTTACAATTGAATATAACGAATCTAATGCAAAATTTTCTTTCGATAACACAGAAATGATTTGCCGATTAATCGATGGAAAATACCCAAACTATGAAGCGGTAATTCCTAAAGAAAACCCGAACAAACTTAGTATAGATCGCAATCAGTTTTTAAATTCTGTACGTCGTATTTCTATTTTCTCAAATAAGACTACACATCAAATTCGTTTAAAAATTGCTGGAGCTGAATTGAATATTTCAGCAGAAGATATAGACTACAGTAACAAAGCAGAAGAGCGTTTAACTTGTGATTATCAAGGAGACGATATGCAAATTGGATTCAATTCTCGTTTTTTAACCGAAATGTTGAACAATCTAAGTAGCGATGAAATTTCTTTAGAAATGTCACTTCCAAACAGAGCTGGAATCTTAACGCCAGTTGATGGTTTGGATGAAGGCGAGCGTATTACTATGTTGGTAATGCCAGTAATGTTGAATAGCTAAAATTCCTACGTAGGCAGGAATCTTATGATAACACCTTAAATTTTCTCCCGCAGAATTTGCTGATGGACACAGATTATTCTTTTCAATTATGTTGTTCCAATAAGTCTTTATGAGCTTTTTTGAGCGAAGTAATCTCATGATTTATATAACTATATAATTATTAACTCCAATTCATTAGATAACTTCAGTGTTCGCACTTCACTTCTCGCTAAGAAAATTTGTTCATGTTTTGTCTTTGTTAAGAGATAAACCGTATCGTACCAAAATAATTAATAGGTTTTCCATTATTTGCGTTTATCCCATTTACTATTGGTAAAACAAAAGCTAAAACTCCGATGGCGATGAGCATTAATATTCCCAAACCAAGTAAGAAAATTGCAGGAATACTAATTAAAGAATAAACAAAAATACTAAGCTGAAAATTAACGATTGCTTTTCCGTGTTCGTCCATTTCTTGGACTTTATCTTTTTGTGTGAGCCAAATAATTAATGGAACCACAAGTCCTCCAAAACCAGTAACAGCAGTTAATAGCTGAGAAAAATGTGTAAGCATTAAAAGTTGATTGTCTTTTCGTAAAGCAGATTGATTGATGATTTCCATAGATTGATTGTTGTTATTTTATTAGTGGTGTCCGATTAAAATTTTGCATTTTCTTGAAAACCTTTATATAGTGTAGATTCAAGCTTTATTAAAAAGAGACACCTTGCTTTTCTGTTTTTATTAATGCTTGTTTATTATATAAACTCAATAACTTAAACTACGGTTTATGTGGTAGTTAAAATCAAGTCTTTTGTCTTTCAGCGAAGCGGTCTTTGAATCTTCTATCGGACACTATTGTTATTTTATAAGTATCATTTTATTGAATTTGTTACATAATTAAAAAAAGACATCTGGACTGCGCTCTATGATACATTATTGTTATTTTTGCAGAATGATTCATCAAGACACCATCGTAGCATTAGCAACTCCTTCGGGAGCAGGTGCTATTGCTATTATTCGACTTTCGGGAAGTAAAGCAATTTCTATTGCTACAGAGGTATTTAATTCGAAAAGTAAAAAAGAATTATCACTTCAAAAGTCACATACCGTACATTTAGGAAACATTGTAGATGATGAGCGTCCCGATAGTTATCGGGATATTGATGAAGTTTTAGCTACTATTTTTAAGACCCCCAATTCTTACACAGGTGAAAATGTTGTGGAGTTTTCTTGTCATGGAAGTGCTTATATTCAGCAAGAAATATTACAATTATTACTTCGGAAAGGAGCCAGAATGGCAAGTGCTGGTGAGTTTACTTTGCAAGCATTCTTAAATGGAAAGATGGATTTAAGTCAGGCGGAAGCCGTTGCCGATTTAATTGCTAGTGATTCCAAGGCATCCCATCAACTAGCTATACAACAAATGCGAGGAGGATTTTCTACTGAAATTAAAATACTGCGTCAAGAACTTTTAAACTTTGCTTCACTTATAGAATTGGAATTAGATTTTGCCGAAGAAGATGTTGAATTTGCTAACAGGGACGAATTCCAAAAGCTAATTAGTAAAATTTCCAATCTTTTAAAAAAACTTATTGATTCCTTTGCAACTGGAAATGCATTAAAAAACGGAATTCCAGTGGCCATTGTTGGTCGTCCAAATTCTGGTAAATCAACTTTATTAAACGCATTGCTTAACGAAGAACGTGCCATTGTTAGTAGTATTGCTGGAACTACCAGAGATACTATTGAAGATGAAATTAGTATTGGTGGTGTAAGGTTTCGTTTTATAGATACCGCTGGGCTTCGTGAAACTACCGATGAAATTGAAAAAATTGGTGTTGCTCGTGCTTTGGAAAAATTAGCAAATTCTTCAATTTATATGTACTTGTTTGATTGCTCAGAAATGACTTTAGAAGAAGTAAAAAGTGAGCTTCAAGGGTTTTCTACCAATTCAAAACAAATACTTGTTGCTAATAAAATTGATAAAGCTTCAAAAGAACAGCTTTCAATTTTAGAAAAATCTGATTTAGAAGTATTATTTATTTCAGCTAAAGAAAAAGAAAGTTTAGAAACATTAACAAACAATTTACTTGAAAAGGCTGAAATTTCTATTTTAGATTCCAATCAATTAATTGTTACTAATTCTAGGCATTACGACATCCTTCAAAAATCATTAAAAGAAATAAGCAGCGTACAAGACGGGATTAATAGTAATTTATCTGGAGATTTACTTGCTATCGACCTAAGGCAAGCTCTGTATTATTTAGGTGAAATTACTGGAGAAGTTAGTAACGATGAGCTTTTAGGGAATATTTTTGCTAATTTCTGTATCGGGAAGTAATTATTAAAAACCAATACTATAGGCCAATCCTGCACCAAAATTATCTTTATTAACATTGCTGGTATCATAACCTAATTGTAGTGATAGGTTTCCAAATTTATCGAAAGAATAATCAGTTTTTAAATAAGTGTATATCGCATTTTCATAGGGCTCATAAGGAACATAATAAGTTCCTAAATTTTGAACAAAGCTGGTTTTAAAAGTAAAATTAAATTTTTTATAAATACTAGTAAAACCAATTTGGTGAACTCTTGTACGGGTGTTAAATGGGACTGAAATAAACGGAAGCCCCAACGTTCTACCATCATAAGTCCAACCACTTCTATATAATTTATTCATAAAATAATTATCTCTTCCCGAAATTCCAGTCCCGCCACTTTGGTTAGTAGTGTCTATATATTCATACAAAAAAGATTTAAAAAAATTACTCTTTTTTAAATCAATAAAAAGCCCCCAAATACCGTCGGGGAAATTTTTAAATGAGGTACCAGAACCATCTTCAAAAGGATGCTCCCAATAAAAAGTAAATCCTGCAAAACCTGCTTCGTATTTATATTCTAAAAAATAAGAACCTAAATGATTTCCTAATACGTTTTGCTGATCTCCTGCTCCAGAATCTTCTCCACCTCCTCTACCAAAAAATACTTTTATAAAATCATTAAAGCTATCTGGTTGCTTCCCTTGAGTTGGAGATGTTCCTCCCCATTGTGCAAAATGTTGAAATCTTGCATAAACGGAATGTTTCTCATTAATTTTCCAATTAAATCCAATACGTTTATAATGTGCCATGGTTCCATCTACAAAACGATTGTCGTTTAGCTCGTAATGGGCTATTCCCCAATCAACAGAAAGGGTTTTGAAAATTGGAAAGAACTCATTTGCTTCAATTAGAATACCAGGTAAGGATCTTGCATTTCCTGAATATAGAAAATTTTGATTGGAAGAAGATAAACCGTCTAACTTTACTTCTGGGTTCTTTGCACCAACTATAGCTTGAATATATTTGTTATAATATTTTAAATAAAATTCATTTCTTTTTACTTCATTTTCAATTCCATCACTGTAAAAATAACTTACACCCGCTTCAAAATTTAGATTTTTACTTTTTTTGAAAGAAGCTTCAAATGAGGCTAATCCTAGAAAATTAGTTTCTCCATCTAGTTGTCCATTTTGATTGGAATAAAACCAAAAGGGAAGTGAATCGCTAGTTCCATATAAACCCTGTGCTTGTAAGTTTATTGAATAATCAAGCTCTTGTGCAGTCCCGATAGTTATCGGGATGATTCCACTACAAATGAATATAAGTATGTAAACATGTTTTTTCAAATGTTTAAATAGAGTCTAAAAAGCTTTTAACTTTACTTTTCTTCCGTTCTCCATAAGTATAACCATACTTATTGCCATAGCCATAATTGGCAGTATCAACATAATTTATAACTACACCTACGTTTTTTAATTTTTTATCTTTTACTGAATCTGTTAAGAAATCTAATAGTTTTTTATCAGTATAGCTTGCTCTAGTAACATATAAGGTTACATCTGCATATTTATTAATTAGAATAGTATCTGCTACAAGCATAGATGGTGCTGTGTCAACAATTACATAGTCGTATTGTTCTTGAAGTTCTTGAAAAAATATTTTGATTTTTGGCATCATTAATAACTCTGTAGGGTTAGGAGGTATGGCTCCCGACAACAAAATATCTAAATTTGGATGGAATTCAGATTTTTTGACAATAGAATTAATTGAGAGGTTATCTCTAACTATGTAATCTGTTAGTCCCTCTTGATTTTTATCACCATCTGCAAAATAACGATGCAGTTGTGGGTTACGAATATCTGCACCAACCAATATTACTTTTTTATTAATGCTAGCTAAACTTAAAGCTAAATTAAAAGTTACAAAAGTTTTTCCTTCACTGTGTACGGTAGATGTAACAAAGATTGTTTTACTAGAGTTATTTTCTTTTTCTGCATTAATAAATAAATATTGAAGATTGGTTCGTAAAATTCTAAATGATTCTGCTAAAAGTGAACGATCATTAATTGCTATTAATTGCTTGTCATTTTTTCCTAAGCGTGGGATTTCACCAACAACAGGTATATTTCCGACTATTCGCTCAATATCTCTTCGGTTATTTATTTTTGTATCTAACAAATATTTTAAATAAATAATGATAAATGGAATTAGCAATCCTAACAAAATAGAGACTAATAAAATAATTCCTTTTTTAGGCGAAACAGGCGTATTAGAACTTATTGCTTTATCTACAATTTTTGCCTTTGGCGAAGTAACTGCAAGAGAAATAGAAATTTCTTCTCTCTGTCTTAACAAAAACAAATACAATTGCTCCTTAATGTTTTGTTGCCTTACTATTCCTCTAAATAATTTTTCTTTTTTAGGAACTTGTGATAATTTAGAATTAAATTTATTTTCTTCAACATTTAGGTCTTTAAGTATTAATTGCAATCTATCTTGTTGGGTTTTAGTGCTTTTTAGAATACTTATGTGTAAGTGTTTTAATTGTCCGTCAATGTTTCTTATAACTGGATTCTTAGGAGTAGAATTTTCGAGAAGTTTATTTCGTTCTAAAACTAATTGATTAAATGTATTAATTGATAAAGCTACTTCATTTTTTCCTAAGCTAACATTTGTAGGAATTAGCTCTGTGCTTGAAGAGCTTTCAAGATAACTTACCATTGATTTTGATAACTGGATTTGAGTTGACAGATCTACCTGTCTCTTATTAAACTCACTTGCATTTTCCATCATTAAGTTAGATTCAGATTCAATATCTGTTAACCTGTTTCTGCTTTTAAATAGCTCTTTATTGTTTTCTACAGAGTCTAGTTCTTTCGTTATTATTTCTAACCTAGATTTAATAAACTGGGATGTTTTTAAGGCAATTTGATTTTTATCGTAAATAGCATCTTGATTGTATTGATAAACCAGTTCGTCTAAAAAATCCTCTGCTTTTTCGGGTAATGTAGATTTTATTTTTAATTGTAAAACATCTCCGTTTTTACCATCGTGTATCGCTTCTATTTTTCCTTGGTATAGTCTTGCTACTTTTTCTATTGGATAATATTGAACATGAATAGGTCTATTTAAATAAATTGAATATTTTTCTTCATCTTCAAAGTTAGGAAGTACCACAATTTCACTAAAAGGAAATTTTAAAACATCTCCAAAGCTATAGGTTTTTGAATCCAGTTCTTCTGCTATGGTCAATTTAAATTTTATTTTATCAAGTATTGAAATGGTAATTTTTGGAACAGCTAGGTTTTTATCGTTTTTTGAATCAATAAAGTTTACTTTAATAGGTTTATAACCGTATAGTTCGGTTCCTTTTATAGTTCCTTCAACATTATATACAATGTTTAGATCAAGTGCCTTTAAGGTTTTAGAAATAATATTTCTAGACTTAATAATTACAATCTCGCTTACCATTTTTTTACTAGAAAAAGAATTTGCAAAGAATGGTAGCTCAGAAAAAGCTGCTAATTCTACTGCTCCTCCTCCGCTTCTTTCGTCTTTAACTATAATTGTTGTCTGGGTTTCGTAAACGGGTGTTGCATAACGCAAAATAGTGTAAGCCACGACAACTGCTATTGCAATTCCAATAACAAATAGGTACCAAAAGCGTGTGTAATCGCTTATAATTTCCTGTAAAGTAATTTCTTTTTTATCAGAATTTTCTAAATTTTGGTTCATTCTTTAAAAAAATTATCTAGTTAATAAAATTACTGTAGTTAATATTACTGTAAATAACGACAATAGTGCCGGCACATCGGGAATAAACCCTGATTTTTTAACTCCTTTTGCAGAGGGTTCTACATATACTAGATCATTTTGTTTTAAGAAATAAAATTCGGTATCAAAAAATGCTGTGTTTGTTAAATCTATTCTTGAAACTTTCCTTACACCATTTTGTTCTCTAATAATAGTAACCGTGCTTCTTTTACCATCTTCTGTTAAATCTCCTGCTAATGCTAATGCTTCGGGTAAAGTAACTCTTTCATCTCTAATATTATAAACTCCAGGCATACCAACTTCTCCTAATACTGTAACCTCAAAATTCATTATTCGAACATCTACTACAACATCTTTTACATAAATAGAAATTTTTTCTTTTAACAAATTTTCGGCGTAGTCTCGTGTATGACCAGCAACCAAAACATCGCCAATTACTGGAAAGCTAATCGTACCATCTACATTTACTAAATACCCATTTAGTCCAGGGTTTTGGTTATTCTGCTGCTGAACTTGTTGCATTTTCAGGAAAGGGCGAAGTACTTCTTCATTGATAGAAGAAATATTGATATGCAGTATATCATTTGTTTCAATTATAGGCTCAAAATCTTGATTGATTTTTGCTAAATCTAATAGTTCTGAATCTTGAAAATAAAGAATGTCTTTTTTTGAAGCACATGAGAAAATCAAAAAAGACATTGATAATAGTAGTACTATTTTTTTCATTTAATGGTAATTAGATATTTGCAAATATAACATCTTACTATAAAGTATAAAGCATTATCACATTATAATTAAGGTAGCTTTACCTGTATATCTAATTCTTCAAAAACTGAATTTTGGCTTTTAAATTCTGGGACAATTTTTTTAAGTAGCATCACAATTTCTTTATCCGAATCTTTATTTGCAGAAATAATAATATTATCCATTTTGTACTTTAAATCATCAAATTCAACTACGGGGACTTTAGAAATCATAATTTTTTTATGATGAGTTGGCAGTGATTTTGAAGTGTCATTTAGCAGTTCTTCATATAGTTTTTCTCCTGGTCGAAGTCCTGTTATTTGAATATCTATATCTGCATAAGGCTCAAATCCTGAAAGACGTATCATTTTTTCAGCAAGGTCTAAAATACGTACTTGATCACCCATATCAAAAACAAATATTTCACCACCATGACCCATTGTTCCTGCTTGTAGCACTAATTGACAAGCTTCTGGGATGGTCATAAAATAACGTATAATATCTTTATGAGTCACTGTTACTGGACCTCCTTTTGAAATTTGATTCCTGAAATGTGGAATAACAGAACCATTAGATCCCAATACATTTCCGAAACGAGTAGTAATAAATTTTGTGCCATCAGAATGTTCATTAAAGAAAGACTGTACGTACATTTCTGCAGCACGTTTAGAAGCTCCCATTACATTGGTGGGGTTTACCGCTTTGTCTGTTGAAATCATTACAAATTTATCTATTCCAAATTTTAATGAAAGATTTGCAAGATTAATAGTTCCTAGAATGTTTACCAACACTGCTTCCCTAGGGTTTTTTTCAATCATAGGAACGTGTTTGTAGGCTGCAGCATGATAAATAAAATCTATTTTATGCTTTACAAAAACATTTTCTAACCTAAAAACATTACTAATATCTGCCAGTTCAATTATAAAATTTAAGTTGGGTTTCTTTTCTTTTAATACTAATTCCAACTCGTGTAAAGCAGATTCTGCTTGATCTAAAATCACCAACAATTTAGGTTTAAAACATGATAACTGCCTCACAATTTCACTGCCAATAGAGCCAGCACCACCTGTTACTAATATGGTTTTATTTTCTAAATCATGTTTTATTAATTCATTATTAATTTGAATAGGATCTCGTTCTAATAAATCTTCAATCTCAATAGGTTTAATTTGAAGTTTCATCCCCTCTTTAGTATTTACTTGCTCTAAAGAAGGCACGCTAAAAACTTCCAGATTATTTTCTAAACATAATTCAACAATTTTGTTTTTCTCCTTTATTGAATATGATTTATCGGCAATAATAATCCCGTTTATTTTATAATCTTCAATGATACTACTAAAATTATTTTTAATGGTTAGTAGCGGTTTTCCATACAGTTTACCTCCTTTGGTTTTAAATTTTTCGTTTAAAAAGCCTATAAGTTTAAAATCTGTGGTATCGTCTGAAATTAATGTTTTACCAATGTTTAATGAATGGGAATCAGACCCATAAATCATCACCCGTTTTTTTAACCTTCCCGCAGTTTGGTTAATTAATACTTGATAAATCTCTTTAATTGTAATTCGAAAAAGCATCATTATTGAAAACGATGTCAACATAAACAATAAAATTGCTACTGTTAAAAATATTTTTTCACCCGTAAAAAAGAAATAACTATAATTAAAAAAGATTACTACTGAAGCTGTAGAAACAGATGCAATTGCCAATTTAAAAATATCTGTAATGGTAGAATGACGGATGATACCTGCATAGGTCTTAAAAATGTAAAAACTAATAATATTTACAAATAAAACAGCGGCACCTTGAGTTAATAAAGATACTTTTTCATAAAATTTTATTGGAGTTCCAGATAAAATTGTATAGACAATTAACATAGACACAATAATTAACATTGAGTCTATCACTAAAACTATCCAACGAGGCAAGTACCTGTTGTCGAGCACTTTTAGATGATTATCACCTTTATAGAATCTAGATAAAAGCTTATTAATTTTTCTCAAATCGTCTAAGTTTAACAAACAAATATACTCTTTTTAAGTGAATTTTAACAAAACTTTTGTAATCCTTTTCCTGTCTATACTCTCAAGGTTAGAACCCGAAGGCAAACAAAGACCATTTTTAAATAAGTTTTCTGAAATTTCAGCCCCATAATAAGGTGCGTTTTTAAACACAGGTTGTAAATGCATTGGTTTCCAAAGTGGTCTAGCTTCGATGTTCTCTTTTCCTAAAGCAAGTCTAATATCATCTGGAGTAAAGTTTGCTACTTTTGAATCTATAGTGATGCAACTTAACCAATGATTAGAGAAAAAATCTTTTGAAAGCTCTGTAAAAACACTTACTCCTTCAGTTTTACTAAACAAGTCTTTATAAAATTGATTCATAGTTCTCCGAAAACCTACATGAGTATCTAGTACTTCCATCTGTCCTCTTCCTATTCCTGCACAAATATTACTTAAACGATAGTTATAGCCAATTTCCGAATGCTGATAATGGGGTGCTTGATCTCGAGCTTGAGTTGCTAAAAAAATAGCTTTTTCTTTTATTTTGCTATCTTTTGAAACTAAAGCTCCTCCTCCTGATGTGGTAATAATTTTATTTCCGTTAAACGAAAGGATTGAAATATCGCCAAAAGTTCCACATTTTTTATTTTTATAAGTGCTTCCTAATGCTTCTGCACTATCTTCAATAATAGGGATTTCATATTTTTCTGAAATCGTTGTGATTTTATCTATTTTATAGGGCATTCCGTATAAGTGAACGGCAATAATCGCTTTTGGTTTTTTTCCTTTTGATATTCGATCTTTTATAGCTTCTTCTAAATGAATGGGACAAAGATTCCAAGTATCTTCTTCACTATCAATAAAAATAGGGGTTGCTCCTTGATAGACAATTGGATTGGCTGAAGCTGAAAACGTCATCGTTTGACAAAGTACCTCATCGCCATTTTTAACACCTAATAGTATTAATGCTAAATGCAAAGCTGCCGTTCCAGAACTTAAAGCAGCTACTAAACTGTCATTGCCTAAATAATTCTCTAAAGATTCTTCAAATCCGTTTACGTTTGGACCTAAAGGTGCTATCCAATTGGTATCAAAGGCTTCGGTTACATAGCTTCTTTCGGTGCCTCCCATATGTGGAGAGGAAAGGTATATTTTTGGGTTCATGCTTTATGGTCATTTTTTATAAAAAGACTTAAAATTAATTGCAAAAGTACTTTAATAAATACTTTATGAAGTAATAAATAAAAAAAGTCAAAAAAAAAATTTAATTTATTACTTCATATTTTAATGAAAAATTAAATTAATAACGAAGCGTATGCGTGACATTATCACTTGTCACTCAGAGCGTAATAAATTCGTGATAATTTTCTGGTGTGATAATTTTAGTAATTGCATTGGGATATGCTGTTGTAAATGATTTTGGAATTTTTACTTTTTTATGTGTGTTCCATTTGAATTCGTAGGCATAAATTTGCCCGTCTATTTCTTCAATATAATCAATTTCCTGTTGTGTTTTTGTTCTCCAAAAATAAGTGTTTGCATAGATATTATTGTAATCTAAATACTTTTTCCTTTCACTTACTATGAAGTTTTCCCACAAGGCACCTACGTCATTTCGTAATGTTAAATTGCCATAATTTCCTATAACAGCATTTCTAATACCATTATCAATAAAATATATTTTACGAGATTTTTTTAATTCACTTCGCAAGTTTCTACTAAAAGAATTTAACCTATAAATAATAAAAGATTTCTCTAAAAGTATGATGTATTTTTCTACCGTTTCGCTGTCTAAACCAATTAGGTTTCCAATATTGTTATACGAAACTTGATTTCCAATTTGAAACGCTAAGGCTTGTAATAACTTGATGATTTTATCTGATTTTTTAATCTTACTCCAAATTAATATATCCTTGTAGAGATAGCTATCCGCAAGTTGCTTTAAAATTCTTTTTTCGTCATTTTCATTTATTATTACATCAGGATAATATCCATAAACCATTCTGTGACTCAATTTATTTAACTCCTTTAATAAGTTTGTGTTTTTAACCATTTCTTCAAAAGAAATTGGAAACATTTGAAACTCAAACTTTCTTCCTGTTAATGGTTCGTTTAGTTCATTTGCCAAATCAAACGCCGAAGAACCTGTTGCTATAAGTTGTACCTCTTTAAATTCATCAATAATAATTTTAAGTTTTAATCCAATATCTTTTATACTTTGTGCTTCATCAATGATTACTGTTTTAGCATTTTTTATAATACTTTTAAAACGTGATGCTGATGCAATATCGAAGAGTGCTTGAATTTCAAAATTATCAGCATTTAGCCACAATACGTCGCTTTTATTAGCTGCTATATTTTTTAATAAGGTTGTTTTCCCTACTTGTCGAGGTCCTAATAATATGATTGCTTTGCCCTTATTACTAGATTCCTTTATTCTTTTTTCTAAAAATCTATCAATCATTTTTTTTTTCAAATATATACAAAAAACTACTGTAATCGGAAAAAGTAATTATTTTTTTCTGTTACAATCGAAAAAAGTAATATTTATTTCCGATTATAATCGAAAAAAGTAACATTTTACATTAATAGTTAAACGTCTGCATGATAGTATCACTTGTCACTCAGTCTGTTGTTGCTTGTCACTCAGAGCGTAGCGAAGAGTCTGTGTAATTGAAAGTAAGAACTAATGTCAAACAGACGCTTCCTCGTACCTCGTCTGCGTGACAGGTAGTATTTGAAAGTCTGCGTAGCATTATTACTTGTCACTCGGTCTATCGTTGCTTGTCACTCAGAGCGTAGCGAAGAGTCTGCTCATTAATTGTGGAATTTTGTTAATTAACAGACAGACGCTACCTCGTTCCTCGTCTGCGTGACAAGTAACGTTGCGTGACAATTTGCTTATTTACGAAACTTAATCGGTTTTGCAGGTGTTCCTACTGCGGTGCAATTATCTGGGATGTCTCTGGTTACTACTGCTCCGGCACCGATAGTCACCCATTTACCAATTTTAATTTCTGGTAAAACAATGGCTCCAGCTCCAATTAATGCTCCTTCTCCTATTTCAACTCCTCCAGCAATTGCTACATTAATAGCAATATGAACAAAATCATTAATTCTTGTATTATGTGAAATCGTGGCATTATTATTTATGATACAAAATTCACCAATATTTACATCCGCATCAATGACAGCATTAGGCAAAATAACTGACCCTTTTCCTATTGATGATGACTTATAAATATGAGCACTTTTATGAATAAAAATAGGATAGTTTCCTTTTAACTTTTTAGAAATTATCTTTCTAATCCTATTATTTCCAATTGAAATACAAATAGACTTATTTGATAGTTCTTCATTTTCATATTTAGCTACAGGAACTGATAATATATTTTGTTGTTTCGGTTGGTCATCATAAATTAAACAAGGCAAATAGGAGTTTGTACTTTTAATTAATTCAACGATTGCAAAACAATGTCCACCAGCACCAAATAAAATTAAATCTTTCATATTACCTTTTATTTCCTTTAAATGAAGTCGTAGTTACTTCTCCTTGCATATTAATTCCTTCTTTTACAAATACTTTTTTAACAGTTTTCATAACAATTTTAAAATCCAATATAAAACTACAATTATTTACATAAAAAACATCGTATTCAAATTTTTGTTGCCAACTTATCGCGTTTCTTCCGTTTACCTGTGCCCAACCTGTAATACCTGGTTTTACTAAATGACGTTGTTTCTGAAAAATATTATACAAAGGTAAATATTCTGGCAATAAGGGTCTAGGTCCCACCAAGCTCATATCGCCTTTTACTACATTAATTAGTTGTGGGATTTCATCTAAGGATGTTTTTCTAACAAAAGCACCAACTATGGTTAATCGTTTATTATCGGGTAATAAATTACCCATTTTATCCTTTTTATCATTCATCGTTTTAAACTTGATGATGGTAAATATTTTTTCATTTTTACCCGGACGTTTTTGTAGAAAAAAAGGTTTTCCGTTATTGGCTATAAATAAAAATAAGGTGATTAAAATAAAAAAAGGCATAAGTATCAGGACAGCAATAAATGCTAAACTAAAATCTAAAATGGGTTTTATTAATTTCTGATACATGTTGCAAAAGTACTGCTTTTTTTGGCTTTTTAAATTGTGATTTTTCTTTTAATCGGCAGACTCTTCGCTATGCTCTGAGTGACAAGTACCATCCAACTTGTCACGCAGACGAGGCACAACATATCTTCTGTCACTCTGACGAGGTACGAGGAAGAGTCTGTTTAATGGTAGTGAGGAATTACAATAAGCTTTTAGGTTTGTTTTGACAGACTCTTCGCTACGCTCTGAGTGACAAGTGCTATTTGCTCTGAGTGACAAGTGTATTTTCTGTCACTCAGGCGAGAAACAACATCCCTTCTGTCACTCAGACGAGGTACGAGGAAGAGTCTGTTTGTTGATTAGTTCTTTCTTTCAATTTAACAGACTCTTCGCTATTGGTTTTTATTAAAATTGTCGTTTTTATAACATGAATAGGTTTTAATTAGAAGATAGGAAAGAAATGACTTTCGCTCTGAGTGACAAGACAAAAAACAAACTACTCAAACAATTCATTCAAAAAATCCCATTTTGGATTTTGCATATTAATTAAGTTTTCTTTTTTCTCTCTACTCCAGCCTTTAATTTCTTTTTCTCTCGCAATCCCTTCATCTGCCCAACCATATTTTTCATAATACAATAAGTAACATACATTGTATCTGGAAGTAAAACTACTTTTAGGTGACAATGGATTTTGGTGTTCTTCCAATCGTCTTCTTATATTATTTGTGAAACCAGTGTATAATACCGTCTTATTTTTATTGGTGAGTATATAAACGTAAAATGTGTAAACTCCTTCTGGTCTTAGCATAGAGTAAATTTATGAAAATATTTTTGGTTTTTTGGTAGAAACAGTTTTTTATTGTTTTCTGAAAGACTCTTTGGTTACTTGTCACACAGACGAGGCACGAGGAAGTGTCTGTTTAATGTTTAGTGAGGGCTTATTAATTGGCTTTTAGGTTTGTTTTGACAGACTCTTCGCTATTGGTTTTTTTTTTTAAATTCTCGTTATTATAGCTTGAATAGGTTTTTAATTAGAAGATAGGAAAGGAATGTCTTTCGCTCTGAGTGACAATTAGTAGAGTTAAGCGGACTCTTCGCTCCGCTCTGAGTGACAAAATAATGGGCTGAGTGACAAAATAATATGTCGAGTGATATTTATAAACTCTCATACTCTTTTAGAATAGCATCCCAAACAACTTGACGTTGATAGCGTTTTACGATGCTTTTTCGGGAGTTGGATTTTAATTTTTCGGTGAGTTGCTTTTCATTTAAAACTAAAAACATTGCATTAAATAACGCTTCTTTATCCTTTACTGGTATTATTAACCCGTTGGTATTCTGCTCTATAATTTCGTTACAACCATTAATATCTGTTACTATACTTGGTAAACCCATGGCTCCTGCTTGTAAAACTACATTAGGCAAGCCTTCTCGATAACTCGGAAATGTTAATACATCTGCAATCGCAAAATAAGGTCGAACGTCTTGTTGATAGCCAATTGAAATTATATTTTTATTATCGTTAATTTGTATTAGCGTTTCCTTTTCTAAGGCATCTAAGTCCGATTCTAAAGGTCCCACCAAAAGTAATTTTGTGTTTTTGTTTTTTTCTTGTACGCTACTAAAAGCTTTTACCAATTCGTTAATTCCTTTATCGGAAACCAACCTACCAACAAATACATAAACAAAGTCGGTTCCTGAAATTTTTAAATTCGTTTTAATTTTATTTTTATCTATATCTGAATATAAATTTGGGTTAAAATACTCGGTATCTATTCCGTTGGAACTGCCATTGGCAAGTACTTTGCATTTTTCTTTTTTCAGAAATTGTAAGTCTAAAATTATTTTTTCTAAGCCATAAGAATTTGGATAAACGTTGGTTGCCAAACTATAAGTTAGTTTTTCAACTATATTTAAAATTTTTCTTTTTATTCCTTTAACCTCTAACAAAGGCAAACCTGCTACGGTATGTAATCTAATAGGGACCTTTGCTAAATACGAGGCTAACACCCCTACAATTCCGGCTTTTGGTGTGTGAGTATGTACAATTTGAGGTTTTTCTTTTTTTAAGAATTTATACAAAGACCAAACTGCTTTTAAATCTTTTATAGGGGTGATTTTTCGGGTCATTTCCACATAAAAAGTGGTAACTCCCTCTGCTTTTCCGTATTTTTCTAGTCGTTCTTTTTCTGAAGAGATGGCAGTGACTTCATAATTATCACTCATAAAACCGAGTTGTCCTTCCAAAAGTTTTTCTAAGGACATTGGTACGGTGGTGATGCGGATTAGTTTTGGTTGGTTCATTTTTTTAAAACCGTTTTTATTTTTTCCGAAAAATTGTTGTTTTTAATAAGTAAATTTTCTAATAAATTTAGCTCTTTCCTACCGTTATACTTAGCATCTATAGCAATAAAATTGTTTTCTTTAAAGGTATTATTTTCTATAGTTATATTTTTTATACCATTGTTTTTTAGTGGGTTTATTTTTATACCCACTTTAAAACCATTTAAAATGTTGTTTTTTATTTGTATTGTATTCATCTTAGAATTAGAAAACAAATACACTCCTGCTTTACTATTTAATCCTGTAATTGTGTTATTTTCAATATAAATGTTATTTGCACCTCTTATATCAAAAGCATTAACATCTCCTTTAACCTCTATTGTATTATTGGTAACATGTATGTTTCTTGGTACAAATTCTGAATACTTTGTTTTTACAAAATAAAATGCTTTTTTATTGTTTATAGTAATTAAGTTTTCTTGGATATAAATATTTTCATTACTTATTAAACAGGTAATTGCAGCTTTTCTAGGTGTGGTTAAATTTAAAATATTATTTTTTATTAGAACACTATCCGCATTAACCATAAAAATAGAACAGTTGTTTAATTTATTGTTTGTAACTCTAAAATTTTTACCGGTATTTAAAGGGCTCGGACCACCTAATGTTAATAGCGAGTTGGTGTTTATTATATTATTATCTATAATTACATTTTGGCAAATACCTGCTGTTGGTTCGGTATCTATTGGTGAGTCGTCTATATCTTTTCCGAAGTAATTATTAATAATCTTGACTCCATCAAAACCGCTACCTAAAGTTATGCCATTACGTTGATTATTGTTAAAAAAACATTTTGTTATTGTTATGTTTTTACTAGGTTTTTTTACACCTCTTATACTTATTCCGTCTCCTCCTGTATTTATAAAATTAGAATTAATAATATTAATATGATTTGAATAGTTAATAAAAACAGCACCTAAATGTTCATTTGGATTATTGGGATTGTTTTGATTTTCTAAATTCCCATCAAACGTTATGTTTTTTATTGTAATTTCACTACTGCCTTCCAACACTAGCATTCTAGTATAGTTTTTTTGTTTTGATGCAAGTTTTATAATGCTTCCTTTTTTACTCTCGCCTTTTATTATAATATTACTTACACCTTTTAGGCACCAAGATTTTCCTGGTATTAAAGTTCTAGAAACTTTATACGTTCCATTAGGGAAATAGGCAATGCCTCCTCCGTTTTTTTCTATTTCTGCAAAACATTTTTGAATAGCTTTAGTATCGTCCTGTAAAAAATCTCCTTTTGCTCCAAAGTTTTTTACATTGTATATTTTATTGACTGAATTAGAAAAATCTTCTGTTGGAGCTTGCTCTGTCTTGCAAGAGAAAATTATTAATGAGTATATGATTAAGTATTTAATCATTTAACAGATGTTTAATATTGTTTTTCACCATTCTATATTTTCCGCTTTTCTCTACTGGAATTGTATTTACATATTTAAGTTTTATTTGCAATTTATACCCTACTCTATCTCTCCAATTTTTTAAAAATATTTTTTCTGTTTTTTCAGTATAATCTTTATTATCAACAATTAACAATATTGTTATTTCATCAAGGATATTTTGTACAACTTGAAATTTAACAATACCCTCTGTATCTTTTAAAGTATTTGAAATATTTCCTAAATTAATTTTCCCTGTTTCTTTAGAGTATATAAAATCATCGCTTCGTCCTAAAATAGTTTTTACCAACGGATTGTTGTTTCCGCAAGTACAAGTACCATCTAATAATTCTATATTGTCACCTATATCGTACCGAATTAACGGCGTCCCTTCTGTAGCAAAGGGTGTTACAATTAGTCTTCCTTCATTTGTTTCATTATCGTTTTCATCTAATACTTCAAAAATACCGCTTTGCAATTCAAAATGTAGTTTTCCTTGTTTACATTCAAAAATAAAAGGTGCTCCTTCTGAAGATGCGTACTGATTGTACATTTTTGTTTTAAAAAACTGCTCTATGGCTTTTTTTGAATCTGGAGTAATTGTTTCTGCTGTAGGAAAAATTGCTTTTATAGTATTAGAAGGAAAATCTATATTATTATTTATTCCAAACTTAGCAATTTCGTACATATTTGAAGGGAAGCCAACTAAAAATTTGGGTTTAAATTTAATTAGATTCGTAATATAAAAAGGAATGCTTTTTTTGTTAATATGAAACGTAGAATAGTACCTAACCTTATAATAATAGTCTGTTTTCCAAAACCTATTTTTTTTTATATCGTTCTGGGTTAAAATACTTTTTCCAGAAAACCAAGCAGTTTTCTTACCAAGTTTATAACCAAATGATGATCTAAAAACATCTAACATAGCAAAACGCTCTTGTGTATTGTCTTTAGTAAAACGAACTGTTAGCGATTTACCTGTGGTACCTCCTGTTTTTGAAATATTGGCTTTTTCTTTATTAATTGTGTAAATAGTATTTATGTTTTTTCGTAGATCTTCCTTTTTAAGTATAGGTAGTTTTTTTACATCCTTTAAGCTCGTAATAGTGCCAATATCAGAAAATTTTGTTCTGTAAAAATCTGAATTTTGTTTTGAATTTGCTACAAATGTTTTTAATCTCTCTAATTGTATTTGCTCTAACTCTTTTAGTGATAGGGTTTTATTTTCTTTATATTTCTCGAAATATTTTTTATAATTACCTCCATATCGTTTTCTATAAGCCAAAATATTATATACTGTAATTAGCAGATTATGTATAAAATTGGGTAAATGTGGATACAACTTTTTCATTTACTCTTCAATGTTTCTAACCTTATTGTTCTTCCAAACCTGAGCACTGTAACTAACAATTACAATAACAGCTACCATAATCCAAAACTCTCTCTTTCGCAAATGATAGGTATAACTCCAACTTACCAAACAGCCTATAACAAATGGAATCATTAACCGCAGATAATTGCCATACGGGTTATTAGGAGTGTATATATTTTTAAATAACTTTAAAAAAACAGCCATTAATATTATATATAGTATGGTTACAAAAATCCCTCCTTCACCAAGCATTTTAAGATAGGTACTATGTATTTCATACCTTCCATAGTTCCCTGTAAAACCTCCAATACCAGAACCTGTTAATGGGCTATCAAAAAAGGCATTTATAGCAGCACCATAATTAGATTCAAAAAAATTATTTGTACTTGTTCCTTCATAATTTTGAACAATCCTAGCTTCAATTTTATAATTTATTCGCTTATTTAAGGCTGGAGCTATACTCCCCAAATTTAAAAAACCTATATACATTATAATAAATACAATAGAGGAATTTACTAATAGTTTAAATTTTCGTTGTTGTAATAAAAACAAGACAACACCAATTAACAATCCTATATAAGCTGCAATTTTACCGGTAGAAATTAAAAAAACTAGACTAATAATTATGGAAATACCAAGCCGTTTCTGATAACGATTTGAAAGCTGTTGCTTTAAATCTGAATAGTATAAGGGTATCAATAAAGATAAGAAAACTAAAAAATAAGCTCCTGCTTGTCCTGCATTTCTAAAACCCGAAATTACCTCACCATCATTTCTAGCATCAAACAATCTTGGCAAACCTACTATAGAAGCTGCGATATCATAAAATCCTAAAAATGCTGCGATTATAGTAGTATTTATTACAGTGGGTAATAGTGTTTGCATCAACTTATCTTTAAGCAGATAAAAGATTAAGATAGAAACAAACATTAAAAACAATAAAATTAAAGATTCGACCAAAGTGGACCCAATATTTAAAGAAAAAGGCATTAGTATAAATAAGAGTACAACAAACCACAATCCAATAATATATAGTTTTGTGGTTTTATTGGCTTTTATAAGTCCGTTAAACAAATATTGTACACCAAAAACCAATGCTAAAGCACCAAAAATATCTGCAAAGGTAAGTCTTGACAAAATAGGGTTTGAACTTTCAATACCTCCAATAGACTTGGTAATAAAGGAAAAGTAAATAAATAAAATAAGTAATTTTTTAGCCATCTATTAATTGCTCAAACAATTTGGATTGGTTATCACGGGTAAATTTACTAATTAATTTTTCGGATAATGGTTTTTTTAATTCTCCATTTTTAAATGATGTTGCAATCTTTTCAAATTTTTGGAAATTTTCTATTTCACCATGTGCTTCATCAAAGCTCCAACCTAATTGGTACTCGTCAATAATTTTTGTAGGTTCTGATAGTGCTGGCGCAAAATTTATTATAGGTCTTCTTACTGCTAAATATTCGTAGAATTTTATGGGTACTCCGGTGTAATGGGTAATTTTATTACCTACGATTAGCCATAATAAATCTGCTTTTGTAAACTCTTTTAAAACTTGGGTTCTTGGTAATCTTCCTAAAAATTCGATACAGGAAAATGATTGATATGTTTTTGCCTCGTCAAGTAATGAAACTTCAAAGTTACCTGCAATTTTTATGGTAATTTCTTCTTTTTCTAACAATCCTTTTTCCAAAGCATTGTCTATTAATTTTAACAAAGGAAAAGGAGAACGAACTCCTTTATAAAAACTTCCTGCATAAAAAATGGTTAGTTTATTATTACTAACAGGTTGTATCTCAATACTATTAAAATCATCTGGATCATAACCATTATACACAAAATTAAATTTGTTATTCTCCGTTTTATAGAAATCTGCATACACATCTTTCATTGCTGAAGAAATAAAGGTGATGATATCTGCCTTTTTAATAATTTTTGATTCTAATTTTTTATGATACTTAGCAAATATGCCTTCTTTTTTTGCCCAGTTTTCTACATAATGAAAATCTCTAAAATCGGTAATCCATTTTGCATTTGGGTTTTTCTTTTTTATGTACAAACCTGCTAAATGATTTGAAAATAATGGTGAAGTGGTAAAAATAATATCGGTTTGACTTATTAAATTTGGATGATATTTAAAATATTTTTTTACATTTAAAAACCAAAATATAGCTTTATCTGGGATGATAAGTCGAGAAGCCAAAGATAAAATACTGCTCTTTACTTTTTGTTTAAGCCCAGTTTTTATATTTGAAGAAGCCACCGAACCTTCACGTAAGGAAGCCGTGTTTTTTAAATATTTAGATGCAATTTTTATTAACTTTACATCTTTTAACTCTTCATTAAAAGAAGCATCAAAACCCATGGAGCTATCTGCGTTAGAGCAGGTTATTACCGTTATATCATATTTATTCTTATCCAAGTATTTTGCCAATGCATAAGGACGCTGTGCTGCCGGTGCATTGGAGGGAGGATAAGTGTAAGATATAATTAATATGTTTTTCTTTTTCAAAATTATGGCTCTTTAAACTTAAAAATACGGTGATTCGCTTATGTTATTCAGAATTGGATTATATAAAATGTATTTATATCCCAAAAGGTGTTCTGATGTTTTATTGCTTTTTTTTACTCTTATTAGTGACCTCAAATATACTTTATTTTTATACTTCAAACTCCAAGAAACAAAACTCAATCAATAATTTTTATCGCTCGCAGATCTCGTAAATACTCACAGAGTTACTTTTTCTTAAATCGTTAATCTTCAATCTGAAATATATTAATGAGATTCTTCCTCCCTGCGGTCGTCTGAATGACAAGTACCTGCGGTCGTCCGATCCGATAGAAATCGGATGACAAATAAGATACTTCAAACTTCGTACTTCAAACTTCAATCAAATCCCTTTCATAACCTCAATAATCCGCCCACTTGTAATCCCATAGCCGTAAATTTCTTTTTAAAAATCTAATTTTTTGTCAATGTTAAAAACTAATCCTCATATTTTAGGTAATTACTTAAAGCTTGTTCAATATAATCTTTAATATCTTCCCAAGAAACGATATCAAACATTTTAGGCATTAGCTCTTCATCTGCATCCTTATAATAGGCAAGGCTTTTTAACACCATAAATTTAGAGCCATCATCGTATTTTTTTTCATAAAACTGAATCATTTCTGACAATGAATAAACTTTTAACAGATAATAAATATCTATAAAATCTTTTTTTGAACCTCTTCCTGTGATAGCTGCTAATTTCATAGCAGCAATATCTTTAATACTAGCAAGAATTAATTGATCTTCACAAACTTCATCTTCTAACCAAGGGTATGGGTAATTAACAATATCAGTTTTAATATTGTTTAAAGAATAAACATGAATGTTATTGGTTAGATTTATTGTCTTTAATTCTCCTAACTCTTTTAACGCTAAAGCAATTTCAATTTTATCGGATGTTAATTCTCCAAATAAATCGATGTCAATGGATATTCGATGACCAATTTGTAATGCTAATGATGTTCCGCCAACCAATCTTAAATTTTTAAAAGTATCCATCTTTTGGATTGCCTTTAAAAGTTCCAATGTCTTGGTATCGATTGTTTTGTAGTGTAACATAAAAAAATTGAAGTTGATGTATTACTAATCAAGGCTAAAAAAGAAGCAGATTTTTTATCTAATGATTTATTGTTTGCAGCTATTTCTACGATGGTGTCTAAGGTATATAGTGTGTTTAATAGTTTCCAATCTTTAAAAAAACCATATTGCATGACACTATTTACAATGTATTTTGAGTTTTGAATTGGATCAATTAATGATTTATCAACATCCCAAAAAAGGTGTTCTGAAAATTTTTGTATTATGTTATTTTGGTCGTGCATAACACTACAAATATAAACTATATTTAGAATGTTGACCCTAAGGAAAACGAGGAATTATACAAAGACAGATAAAGACTAAATGATTGAAGAATTGAGATTAACAATTATGTCTTCGCGAAACTTTTTCAACGATGTGACATTCGTGCTGTCTTCGCGAGGAGCATTTGGGCGACGTGGCGACTTTATAGATAAACCAAGAGGTTAATTTAATAAGGTCACTCGTAGTTTAGCCCCCAATAAGTTCGGAGTGATGTTTTAAATTTCAAACTAATACCTTTGAGATATGAAATACAAGAAGTGGAGTTTAGACCAGAAGTTAGAAATACTATCAGTTTCAGAAGAAATTGGCATTATAGAATCCTGTCGTAAATATGGGGTGA
>JAKITD010000018.1 GCA_021648265.1 Flavobacteriaceae bacterium
GAGATACATCTTGCATAACCTACGGAGATTCAGGATTAAATAAAGCGATACATACCATTTTTAAGACCGAAAAAAAGCCTGCAAAAGACGAAATTGACACTATTTTCAAAGAGTTTAAAAATTGGGAATCGTATCTAAACTTTTATCTATGGAAGTCCTTAAATTAGAAGGAAAACAGAAGAAACGGTTGGCAACACTGTATAAAAATAATAGCGGTTTTAGTGCTAAATTCAAAGTGAGGATCTTTGTACAAAGTTTAGTGATAAATTGAAAGATAAGTGCCTTGAAATCCGCTACTATTCTTATACTAGACGTTATAAAGTAACTCACAATACAGAATAATTACGTTAAATTGTTAAAGCATCCCACGTGCTTTTATCTCCAAGTATTTATTAATAGTATCGACTGTTAAGTTGTCTGGAGCGGTGAGAATTACTTGGATTCCGTGTTTGCGAAGTTCGGTAGCAATTAGTTTTTTCTCGTAGATGAATTTTTCGGCAATGGTTTTATCAAAAATTTCTTTGGTAGTAATGGCCTCTTTTTCGGTGAAGGATTTTAACTCGGTGTTTTCAAAAAATATAACGACTAATAAATGCGTTTTTGCGATTGCTTGTAAATAGGCGATTTGTCTGTGAAGTGCGTCTAAGGTTTCAAAATTTGTGTAAAGTAACAGTAAACTCCGTTGGTTCAACGAACGTTTAATATCTACATACAGGCGCGAAAAATCACTTTCAGAAAAGTCAGTTTCAATATTGTAAAGGGTTTCTAAAATGATATTCATATGCGATTTTCGCTGCTGTGCTGCTACTCTGTTTTCAATTTTTCTGGAGAAAGTAAACATTCCTGCCTTATCATTTTTCCGAAGTACAATACTCGAAATCACCAAAGTTGCATTAATGGCATAATCCAATAAACTCAGTTGGTTAAAAGGCATTTTCATCACACGACCTTTATCGATAATAGCGTAAACTGGTTGCGACTTTTCATCTTGATATTGGTTCACCATCAAACTGTTTTTCTTTGCAGTTGCTTTCCAGTTAATGTTTCTAATATCATCGCCAGAAACATAGTTTTTAATCTGTTCAAACTCCAACGTGTTTCCGATTCTACGAATTTTCTTTAAACCAAAAAACTTCAATCTATTGGTAAAAGCGATGAATTCATATTTTTTTAATTGAAGGAAAGAAGGGTAGTTAGGCACCATTTTATTTTCGTCAAACTGCTGCCTTCTAGCAATTAATCCTATGCTGCTGCTCGAAAAAACGTTCACATTTCCAAAGTGGTATTCGCCACGTTCTGTAGGTCTTACTTGATAATTATAGGTTTTTTCTTCGGAAGGTTTTAAGCTGCTTTTAATTTTAAAATCTCGAATTTGCCATTGTATAGGAAGCTCATCTATTATTTTAATATGAGTTTTAAATTGAAACCTATTAACCACTGTAATTGAAATTGGATTGTCATCACCGTTTGATAGTTTTTCGGGAATAATTCTTTTGGTTTGTATTCCAATTTTATTCCGAAATAATAAAATAATATCCACCAAAAGGAAAATAATGAGTGTTACAAAAAGTATTTTTGAAACTCCGTATAAACGTTCTACAAAATAGGAAACAACAAACAAAAGGACAATGGAAAAAAATGCCCAAAAGAACCTAGGTTGGATGTATAAATTTTTAAAGAATTGTTTCAATGATATAAGGGTTTAATGATTGAATGGATTAATGAGTGAATGTTATAATTGGTTAATGTTTTAATGATTGAATGATTTAATATTATAATGAGTGAATGTTTGAATAATCTTCACCTCCTTCCTTACATCATTCATTCATTCATTCATTCATTTTTACTTACCTCGGTATTTCTAAGCTCTCAATGATTTGTTGTATTACTTTATCTGCTGTAAATCCTTCCATTTCACGTTCTGGACTTACAATTATACGGTGTCTAAGTACAGGTGATGCCACTTTTTTAATATCATCTGGTGTTACAAAATCACGGCCTTGTATGGCTGCATAAGCCTTGGAGCTATTCATAATTGCAATGGAAGCTCTTGGAGAAGCACCTAAAAATAAATTGGCATTATTACGTGTGTTGTCAATTATTGAAGCAATGTATTTTATTAAATGTTTTTCAATAATAATTTTCCTAATCGTGTCTTGGTATTCTTTTATTTGTACAGCGTTTAGCACTGGTTTTGTGTTTTCTAAAATATCTGCAGATTCTCTTTTGTGTTCGTTTTCTAAAATTTGTATTTCCTCTTCAATACTTGGATACGGAACATTTATTTTAAATAGAAAACGGTCTAATTGAGCTTCTGGTAAAGCATAGGTTCCTTCTTGCTCAATAGGGTTTTGAGTTGCAAAAACCAATAACGGTTCTTCCATTTTATTTTTAATACCGTCAATAGTAATTTGCCGTTCTGCCATTACTTCAAACAAAGCAGCTTGTGTTTTTGCTGGCGAACGGTTAATCTCATCAATTAGAATAATATTGGAGAATATTGGACCTTTTTTAAATTCAAATTCTTGGGTTTTAATATTAAAAATAGAAGTTCCCAAAATATCACTCGGCATTAAGTCGGGTGTAAATTGTATTCTACTAAAGCCAACATCCAGTGTTTTTGCTAATAATTTTGCGGTTACAGTTTTGGCAACTCCCGGAACTCCTTCTATTAATGTGTGCCCGTTTGCAAGAATAGAAACAATTAAAAAGTCAATCATATCGTGTTGTCCTACAATTACTTTTCCTATTTCTTCTTTTATTTTCTGAACCGCATTCTGAAGGTTTTTTAAATCTAAACGATTAGTAAACTCAATAGGTTGGTCGTTGGATTGCTCCATTTCGTTATTTTCTTCCATACTTTATAAGGTAAATTCTTCTAATAATTTATTAAGTTGAATTAAGTCTTCTTCGCTGTGAAACGATTTGCCTTTCAACATTTTTATTGTGTTTATTAATTTCGTGGTTTCTTCTAAATTGGTATTGCTTTTTAAAGCTAATTTTTTACAAAATTCTTCATTAAGATTATTGGTGTCAAGGTAATATTGTGAACGTATTTTTTCAAGAAAGTAAGTGATTTTTTTTGAAATAATATTTCCAAAGTCCTTATGCTGAAAATGTAAATCTCCGATAGTTTTTGTGAATTCTACGGAAGAGTTTTTTAAAGGTTCAATAACTTTAATTATTCGCTGAACACGCTTTCCTTTAAATATTACAAACACTAATAAGCCAGTAATAACAAGGTAATACGCCCATTTTAAGGAGGTTTGATTTAAAACAAAACGCATAGGAGACCTTACTACTTTTCTTCCTGCTTTTAAATAGTTGTCGATGTATATTTCTGAAGGATTTTCAAAAG
Source organism: Flavobacteriaceae bacterium (assembly GCA_021648265.1). Taxonomy (GTDB): domain Bacteria; phylum Bacteroidota; class Bacteroidia; order Flavobacteriales; family Flavobacteriaceae; genus Marifrigoribacter. Next base: position 3,359 of record JAKITD010000018.1, read on the forward strand.
AAAGCAAATTGGCAATGTATTGTTGGTTGCCTTCCATCATATAATAATTGGTAAATGCTTCCGGAAGTGTATGAAAGTAAAATTGTCCTTTTCCGAAGGATATTTTTATAAAATTTAAATCCTGAATGTCTTCATCTTCAAAATTCAAGTAGTAGCCTAAAGCTTTTGTTTTTAGGGTATCAATTTCAGTAAAAGTAGATTTATAAACGCCTTTTTTATAACTGTATTTTGTGCTATCTTTTATAAAAGATTTGCTGAATAAAACAGGATTCATCTCCTCTTCCATTAAATAATAATAGGAATAGGTATCAACTCCCAAAGAATCTTTTAAAACCTTTCCAAAGTTTCTTGCCGAGATAAATGCAGTGTTGCCTTTAGAAACATAATTAGACAATTTCTCGTATTGTCGTTTGTCTAATTTTATATCCGAATTTACCAATAAATACATCGAATTTTCTTGATAACTACTATCTCGTAAAAACACAAATAGATCTTCATTAACAATGGTAGTGGAGGTGTTTTTATAAAGTGTTTTTAGCTCTTCTGAAACAATATAACAGCCGTAAGGGTCTTTGTTGTCTGTGGTAAAACTTTCTCTCCAGTTAATAGGTTTCGGACTTACAATCTCAATAATAATAAGCGCTAACAATGCAACACCAAAAGCCAATAATATACGTTTCGATTTCTTATCCATGGCTGTTTATGCTTTTAGAAAGTTGATCGAATTCGTTTTTTGCTTTACGGAAACCTTCTTCATCCAAACCAAATTCACCATACCAAATATGATCGTATAAATAGGAAACGGTTCCGAATTGTTTTTTTAGCTCTTGAGAAGTAAGTTCGTTTTGATAATCGATATTGGTTTTGTCAAAATGCCAATTAATTAAATTATTGAGCGACAAATTTTTCAATACTTTTAAATACATATATCGAATTGCCAAGCGATAATCCGACTGTGCAAGCGCATTGCTAATTAATGCTTCCAAATCTATTTGCTCTATATGTTCTTCTTCAAAAGAAATAGGAGCGAGGTTCTTACTTTTCTTACTAAAAAATGAAGTCGTATTAGATTTTAAAAACAATTTTGAAATAATAACGATCGCAATAATGATAAGGATAAAATAAATTAGAATCTCAACGGTTTTGTACATTTCGGGATCAACATTAATTCCAAAAAGTTCTGCTATAAAATCAAAAAACCAACGTATAAATCGCAACAAATAATTTTGAGATTGCCCGGTTTCAACACTATAATCTAAGTTGGAATATTCTTCTGGAAAATAAGTAGTAAATTCCCTTGTTGAAGTTTTAGAACGGTCAATAATCACGTCTTTTTCCTGAGCAGAAACTAATCTGAAAGTAGCTAAAAATAAAAAAATGCTATGTAAAAAGTGCTTATTCAATATCCTCTCCTATTTGTTCGATTTTTGCACGAGTAAAGTCGTTGTAAGTTTGTTCGTGTAATGAAAAATATAAAATTGAATTTACAAATTGCATTAGTGAATTAAATAATGTAAAAACTATTAATACCAACCATAATGCTATAATCCAGATAATTTTTGCAACTATTGAGTTGGACATATCTAAACCAGAATCTATAGCGTGAAATGAATAAAAACCAATAAGTATTCCTGGGATAGACAAAATTAGAAAGAGTAATAAATAGTTTAAAAGACTTAAAATAAAATTAACTCCAACTGTTTTCCAGAAGTTTTTAAAGATTAAATTCCAACCTTCGCTAAAGGAATTTGTAATGTTTTGTTTTTGATGAATCATCACCATAAACGAAACTCCAAACCAACCCGAAACTGCAAAATTTAATATAGATTGAGCAATGCTTCCAATGATTGGAATAATTGCTAAAATTACACTTACAATTAAAAAACCTACATAGATAACAACGAGCAATAATACAAATAACACAATGTTGCTGAAGTTATCTTTTACTTGTTTCCATACCTTGGTTTTATCTACTTCTATCGTGTCGTTGGTTACATAATTTGAAACATAGGCAGCCGATAAACTATAATTTAAAGCTGCTACAATAACAAAAACTATAATGAATGCGAGACTTCCAAAACCAACGTAAAGTCCAGATTCCATTTCAGACATGGTGTCTTCGTTTGCCATTCCTATAAAACCTGTAATGAGTAAGTAGCTAATTCCTAAAAAAGCAAGAATAAATATTCCGTTATAGCTAATAAAAATATTTAGGTAACTTTTAAAGTTTTGTTTCAGAAAATCGAAATAAAAAGTAACAATGTCACCTACTCCAAGCTGTTGTCTAAATTCAATTTTTTTCTGAAGCATATTTTTTATGTAAAATCATAGGATATAAAATGTAATAATAAATAATTAATGCCAATGAACTAAAAATAATAGTCATTGCCAACCAAACAGGCATATTGCTATAACGAGTAATAAAACCTTCAATAAAACCAGCGATTATAAAAAATGGGATGGTACTCACCACAATTTTAAGTCCGTTTTTGGCTCCTTTCATAAATGAAACTCTTCTTGAAAATGTTTTCGGAAATAGAATACTATTTCCCATAACCAAGCCTGCACAACCAGCTACAATAATTACCGAAACTTCAATAACACCGTGTAACCAAATTGATTTTGAAGCTTCAAAAAGAAGATTTCGAGTATAGAAAAAAGTAAAAAATGCACCTAACATTACTCCGTTACTAAAAAGAACATACGCAGTTCCTAAGGAAGTAATCACGCCAAAAGCGTATGCTAAAAGAGCTACTCTTATGTTGTTAATGGTGATTCCGAGGAAGGTGCCAATTTCACTACCGCTTTTATAAATAGCGGTGGGATCGCCTTTATCAATATTATTTAAAGTCTCGTTGACATAGCTGTCGCCTAAAATTAAACGCACAAAACTATCATCGTTTAAAGCAGAAATTACACCAATTGCGGTTGCAACAGCAAATATTAAAAAGGAGTAAAATAATGTTTTTTGGTGATGATAAAAAAATAATGGAAATTCAGATCTCCAAAAACGAATAATTCTGTTTTTATCTTCTCGTTTATTAATATAAATTTTTTGATGTGCTTGCGAAGTCAGTGAATTTAGGTAAAGCAGGGTTTTGCTTTCTGGATAATAAGTGCGAGCATAGGACAAATCGTTGGTAAGTTGGATGTAATCATCTGCCAACCTATCTGGGTCCGATTTTAATTTTAATGCAATAGCTTTTTCAAATGCTATCCATTTTTCTTTATTTTGTTTTACAAATGCTGCTTCTCGCATTAAATATTATATTAGCAATCGGTTTTAAAAGACCTTAAAGATAAAAAAAAGTGCTTTTGCAAATCTAATGAAATTGAAGTTGAAATCGAAATCGAAATTGAAAATGAAAACGAGTTTTAAAAAAATTATTGAAACGAAGAATGTTTACTATTGTAGTCTGATTTCTGAAGATTGAAAACTGATTACTGAGAATTAAAAAAAATGGCAAAACTAAAAATTAACACTACGCAAAATGTAAATCTTGACTATAAAATTGTTGGGATTGGTGAACGAATTTTAGCTTTAGTTATCGATTTGTTTGTGTTTTTTCTGTACTTATTTGTAGTTAATATGATTACCTCAATTATCGATGATGTTTTTTCAGATAGATGGACTGTTATGGGAATGCAATCGCTACTATTATTACCTATAATGTTCTACTCTTTATATATGCATATTATTTTTAACGGAAAAACCGTAGGTAAAATGATCGTAAAAACACGTGTGGTAAAAATTGATGGATCACCCGTGCATTGGTCCAATTTTATGATTCGATGGATGCTTCGATTAGTAGATTTATGGATTTTCTTCGGAACCATAAGTATTTTAACCATCTTATTTTCAGATAAAAGACAGCGATTGGGTGATTCAGCAGCAGGAACCGTTGTAATAAGTACAAAAAATACGGTAAAAATCACCCATACTATTTTGGAAGAAGTAGAGGATACCTACGAGCCTAAATTTATTATGGTAACCAAATTAAGTGATAAAGATGTTCGATTAATTAAAGAAACTTTTATCATTGCGAAACGATCAAGAGATTTTAAAACCTTAAAAGCTTTGCGAGTTAAAGTGGAAAGTATTTTGGAAACGAAATCAGAATTATACGATTTACAATATATTGATACGGTGTTAAAAGATTATAATTATTTTACCCAAAGCATGTGAGTTTATTTTTAATCATAGATATTTTAGGAACTATTTCGTTTTCCATTTCGGGAGTATTAACCGCTGTTAAAAAGCGAATGGATCCTTTCGGTATTTTTATCATTGCTTTTGCAACTGCTGTAGGTGGCGGGACTTTACGGGATGTTTTGATAAACGCACCTGTTTTTTGGATGTACGATTTGCGTTTTGTTTATGTTATAGCAGGAGCATCGGTTTTGGCAATTATTTTTAGAAAGAAATTAGGTTACATTCGGAAATCGTTATTTCTTTTCGATACTATCGGAATAGCGCTTTACACCGTTATTGGAGTTGAAAAAGGAATCAAAGCTGGTTTTCCTCCTTTAATTTGTATCTCACTTGGGGTTTTGTCGGCTTGTTTTGGAGGTGTAATTCGTGATATTTTAAGTGGTGAAATTCCAATTATTTTCAGAAAAGAAATTTATGCAGCTGCTTGTATCGCAGGAGCTGTAGCTTATTTTGCTTTGCAATATACACCTTTGGCTAATAATTTTATTGTGTTTATTTCTGGTGGAATTGTAATTACAATTAGAGTATTGGCAGTGATTTTTAAATTAAGATTGCCAACACTTTATAGTGCAGAGGAATTGAAAGATTAATTTGGGTTTTTCTAATTTAAAAACACTACTTACTTTATTATTTCAGCAGAAATATAAATATTTTCAATTGGCCAACCGTCTCCATCTGTAGGAAGGTTTGCAATTTTTTCAACGATATCCATTCCTTTAGTAACTTTCCCGAAAATGGTGTAATTTCCGTTGAGGTGAATGGTACTTGATTTAGGTCCCAAGAAAATAAAAAATTCAAACGGAACACTTAAATTATCAGGATTTTTTCGGTAATGTTTAGCACCAGAAATAGTTCCGAATTTATGAATCCTTCCGTTTCCTTTTTCATAAGGCAAGCGGTAATTTGAGCCAATTTCAGCTCTTTTTTTTGAAGTATCTTTAAGATCACTACTACCTCCCTGAATAATAAAATTTGGAACTACTCTATGAAAAAAAGTATTGTTATAATAACCTTGTTTAACCATAAAAATAAAATTGGAACGATGTAAAGGTGTATCGGTAAAGAGCTTCAAGTCTATATTGCCAAAAATTGTGATAATTCGAGCTTTTGATTCTGGGTTTATATTTCCGTAGTCTGTTAAAAACTGGACAACATTTTCCTGAGTGATTTTTGGATAAATATTTTTTTTAGAAGAAATATTTTTTTCAATATTTTGATTTAAATTCTTTTCTAAAGTAGTAGTTTCTATTTCCTTTTTGATTGAAGGCTTTTTAGTATCTTCACAACTCAAAATTGAAATATAAATAATAAATAATAGAAGTAATTTTTTCATAAATGGACTTTCAAGAATTTGAAAATAAGATTGTAAAAATAACAAAAATGGAACTTCCAGGCGAAGCTGTTCAATTTAAAATGGCAGCCATGGAACGTTTGGCTGAATTAAAACGAATTGCCTATAAAAAAAACACCGCTCGTAAAGCAGGAGTATTAGTGTTGTTTTATCCTTCAGAAAAAAACGAAACTCATTTGGCTTTAATTTTACGAAAGACCTATAAAGGGGTTCATTCTGCACAAATTGGTTTTCCTGGCGGAAAATATGAAGATGAAGATACTACCTTAAAAGTAACAGCATTGCGTGAAACAGAAGAAGAAATAGGAGTGTCGAGGGATTCTGTTTCAGTTTTAAAAAGATTAACAGAAGTCTATATTCCACCAAGTGATTTTTTTGTTCAGCCTTATTTAGGAATTACTATTACAACACCAAATTTTAAACTTCAAGAGGAAGAAGTAGAAGAATTATTGGAAGTTAGTTTGGTTCAATTTATGGACGATTCTATTAAAACTATTCAAGTTTTATCGACTTCTTATGCCAAAAACATTGAAGTTCCCGCTTTTATGCTGAATAATCATTTGGTTTGGGGAGCCACTGCGATGATGCTCAATGAAGTAAGAGAAATGCTGAAAGAACTACTCTAAGATTACTATATTTGTATATTCGCATAGTAATTATTTTACTTATTATGATTACTAAAGACTGACATTTCGATACATTCCGGTAAAAGTATAGATGAAAATTATAAGAAATTGAAATTAAAGCAGAAGCCGAAGTTTAAAGAGAAAATAAAGATAAGTTATTGTTTTTAATGTTTAATTTAGAACGATATTTTCAAATTTGAATACTGAATACTAAAACATGGGGCTATTTAAAAAAAATCCGTTTGGGCAATATTTGATTATAAAAAAATGGCTCATCAGAATTATGGGAATTTTATCTCATAGAAGATTTAAGGGCTTTAATGAACTTCATATTGAAGGAAGTGAAATAATCAAAAATCTTCCTCATAACAATGTCCTTTTTGTTTCTAATCATCAAACTTATTTTGCTGATGTTGTTTCAATGTTTCACGTTTTTAATGCAAGTTTAAGTGGAAGAATCGATAGTATTAAAAATATTGGGTACATCTGGCACCCAAAATTAAATGTTTATTTTGTTGCTGCAAAGGAAACTATGAAATCTGGATTACTTCCAAAAATAATGGCTTATGCTGGTTCGGTTAGTATTGAAAGAACTTGGAGAACCGAAGGAAAAGAAATTAATCGTCAAGTGAAAATGAGCGATGTTAGTAATATTTCAAAAGCATTGGAAGACGGTTGGTTAATTACATTTCCGCAAGGAACTACCAAACCTTGGCGACCTATAAGAAGAGGAACCGCTCATATTATAAAAAAGAACAAACCTATTGTTGTTCCTATTGTAATTGATGGCTTTAGACGATCGTTTGATAAAAAAGGGCTTCGTATTAAAAAACGTGGTATCCTTCAATCCTTTATAATTAAAGAACCTTTAGTGATTGATTATGAAAATGAAAGTGTAGATTCAATAGTTGAAAAACTTCAGTTCGCAATAGAGCAACATCCTTCCTTGTTAAAAGTGATTCCTACAGAAGAATTTGCAAAAGAAGAAGAGCAAAATAAACAACGAAAATGGGAGTATTAGTCTTCCATTTTTTCTAATTCCCTATAATTACTTTTTAATCTTTTCAATAAAATTCCGTAAACCAACCAGTAAAAAAGAACAAGTAATCCTATAACAACAATGCCAACTATTATTTGGGTGATAATAAATATATTAGCAAAGCCTTCTTCGGGTACTCCTTTGCTTGCAAAATCCATTACTTCATAGAGTTTACTGCTATTAGAATAGAAAAAGAAATCAATTACAATACTCGATAAAATAAACATACTCACATTATAATATACAAAATACCGAACCGTTTTTCGGGTTTTTAAAATGCTATTCATTAACATTTTTGTATTGTCTGTTACCTGAATAGATTGGTAATTTTTATAGAAAAAGAAAATAAAAATCCCAAATACTGAAAAATGAACAATATTACTATAATACAATATTTTTCCAATTCCCATTTCGTGCATCAATTTAATATTATCCTCGGGAATAATAAAATACAAACTTATCCAGAATAATAATTCTGCGACACTTATTATAAAAATCCATTTTACAATAGACGATGACTTTTTAAGCAGCATCTTGTAAATGTCGTTGTAGCTTATCTTAGGTAGTTCTTGCTCCCTAGATTGCCATTCTTTTTTAAATTTATCTAACTCATCCATAGTGGTTACGGATTTAAAATTTTACGTAATTTTTCTTTTGCTCGGTTCATTTTTACTCGAGCGTTAACTTCTGTAATACCTAATGTTTCCGAAATTTCTCGATACGATTTGTCTTCTAAATATAAAAAGACCAATGCTTTATCAATGTCATTTAATTTTTTAACTGCGCCATACATCAACTTTAATTGTTGCTCGATAGTATCATCGTATTCTTCAGCTTTAATCTTAAAACTAACACCTTCAAAATCTTGAGTGCTAATTTGTCGTTTCGATTTACGATACAAGGTTATTGCCGTATTTAAAGCAACACGATACATCCAAGTACTAAATTTTGAATCGCCTCGAAACTTCGGAAAAGCCCGCCATAATTGTATAGTGATTTCCTGAAACAAATCGTTATGCGAATCTTGATCGTTGGTGTACAACCTACAGATTTTATGCGCGATGTTTTGATTTTTTTCGAGCTGTATTACAAAACTATGTTCTAGTTCTTTGTTCAATGATGGAAAGTTAATTATTCAATTAGTAGCAGTTTTCAGTAAATGTTACATTTTTTTGAAAAAATTAGAATATCAAAAATTATGTCTTTGCAATCTTTTTTGAAGAAGCAACTGGATTAATATAATTATCCAATCTAATATAACCACAAGATACTAAATTTTACAATTGAGCTTATTAATTTTACAGTTGAAGGAAATATATTCTGAAACAAATCTAAAATACTTCAGATTTGTACTGTCAATCGAAACAATCAAAAAATGAACATTAAATCCGTATTATTATTTCTCCTTTTAATTGGAATTTCAGCAATGGTAAATTCGCAGACTCTAATTACAGGGAAAATAATAGAAGCAAATGGAACCCCAATTTTAGGAGCTAATATTTATTTGGATGGAACTTACGACGGAACTTCATCCGATGAAAACGGAAATTTTTCTTTTGAAACTTCCGAAGAAGGAATACAAAACTTGGTCGTTTCTTTTCTCTCATTTGAAAATTTCACGATAACAAAACCTGTTTCAGAACTGAAAAATCTAACTATAAAATTACGGGAAGATGTTAACTCGTTAGATACGGTCGTAATTTCTGCAGGAACTTTTGAAGCGAGTGACAATAGTAAAATTTCTGTTTTAAAACCATTAGATGTGGTAACAACTGCAAGCGCCTTGGGCGATTTTGTAGGTGCATTGCAAACATTACCAGGAACCACAACGGTTGCCGAAGATGGACGTTTGTTTGTAAGGGGAGGAGATGCCGAAGAAACTCAGATATTTATCGACGGTATTAGAGTATTTACTCCTTATACGCCTACCAACAACAACACACCAACCCGAGGAAGATACAGTCCTTTTTTGTTCGACGGAATTACTTTTTCAACTGGAGGATATGCAGCAGAATACGGACAAGCATTATCATCGGTTTTGCTGTTAAATACTATTGATGAACCTGTTCAGGAAAAGACGGATATATCAATTATGACAGTAGGAGTAGGACTTGGAAACACTCAAAAATGGGATAAATCTTCCCTAAGTATAAATGCTTCTTATATAAATTTAGCACCTTATATTGCTTTGCTTCCCGACCGAAATGATTGGAAAAAACCTTTTGAAGCTGCTTCGGGAGAAACTGTTTTCCGAAGAAAATTTGAAAATGGATTGTTGAAAGTATATGCTGCTTTTGATACTACAAATTTTGAATTAACCCAAGAAGATATAGACCTACCTAATGGAATTGATTACAAGTTAAATAATTATAATTTTTACAGCAATGCAAGTTATAGCGGAGTTTTACAAAATAATTGGAAAATATTTGGAGGTGTAAGTTATACCTACGCTACTACTAAAATTGGCTTGTTAAATGATGAAATTGAAGACCTCGAAAATTCTGCACATTTAAAAATAAAACTCAGAAAGCATTTTAGTAGCCGTTTTAAAATGACCTTTGGAGCAGAACAATTTTTAACAGGTTTTAATGAAGAATTTACAAGTGATATAATAAATACTTCTTTAGGTTTTAATAATAATATTAGCGCGGTTTTTTCTGAAACAGATTTAATTTTCAGTAAAAAAGTTGCTTTAAAAATTGGTTTGCGAGGTGAATACAGTAATCTATTTGAAGAGTTTACACTATCTCCAAGAGTTTCTTTTGCAATGAAAACTGGTAAAAACAGCCAGTTATCTCTAGCTTATGGCGATTTTTACCAGCAACCAACCAATGAGATATTAAAATATACGACAACAATTCAAGCTCAAAAAACACAGCATTTTATTGCTAATTATCAATACACTGCTAACAATCGGATTTTTAGAGCAGAAATTTACCGAAAAGAATATAATAACCTTGTTACTTACGATACTGAGAATCCAATTTTTAGTAGTGATTTTTCAAGTAATGGTAATGGTTATGCGCAAGGTTTGGATTTGTTTTGGCGTGATAATAAGACTTTTAATGATATGGATTATTGGGTAAGTTATTCGTACTTAGATTCTGAACGAGAATATAAAAATTACCCAGTTTCTGCTACTCCTTCTTTCGCAAATACACATAACCTATCGGTAGTTGCAAAATATTGGATTGAGGACTGGAAAAGTCAAGTAGGTTTTAGCTATCAGTTTGCTAGTGGTAGAACTTATACAAACAAAAACATTCAAGGATTTCTTCAGGAAAAAACAAAAAACTTCAACAGTATTAGTTTGAATTGGGCGTATTTAATAAGTCCGCAGAAAATTTTATATGCTTCTATTAATAATGTATTTGGATTTAATAATGTCAATGGCTATCAATATTCCAGAACACCTAATTCTAGCGGATTTTATAATCGTAGAGCTTTACTTCCTGCCACGGATCAATTCTTTTTTATAGGGTTCTTTTGGACTTTAAGCGATGACGGAACTGAGAATCAGCTGGATAAATTGTAATAATAGAATCAATTTTGTCAAAGTTTTAATCCGTGAAAACCCCTATACCCCGTTTCATTTATGTTCCAATATTAATACTCCTTCTTATCAACCTTAGCAGCCCATTTATTGAATACAGTAACCCCTTCGTCTTGTAAAATCCTCACAAAAGGAATGTTTCGGTTTCCGATAGGTTTCTCAATTTCATCATAAATAAACTGGTCGTCAAAATCTATTTCGGCTGCATCATTTTTATCACAAGCATAAAATACTTTTTTAGGTCTTGCCCAGTAAATGGCACCTAAACACATCGGACAAGGCTCGCAAGAAGTGTAAATAACACAGTCGTTTAGCTGAAATGAATTTAGTTTCTTACAAGCATTTCTTATGGCAACCACCTCGGCGTGTGCTGTAGGGTCGTTGGTAGAGGTTACAGCATTGTTTCCTTCAGCAATAATTTTTCCGTCTTTTACAATTATCGCTCCAAAAGGTCCACCTTCATTAGAGTTCATTCCTTCTTCAGCCAATGCGATGGCTCTTCTCATAAATTCTTTATCTTGTTCTGTCATTTTTCTTCTTTTATTTCAGCACGAAACTAAAAAATATTCGTTAATAATCATTCTTTATTCTTCATAAGAAATAAACTAATTAATAATTTCATTATGATTTTCTTTATAAAATATAGATGTTAAAATGAGTACATTTGTTTTCGTTTAAAATTAAAAAAATATGAGCACACCAGAAAAAAAGTTTTTATCAGATATAGAAATTGCACAAGCAAATAAAATGCTTCACATTCGTGATATTGCAAAGAAGTTAAACATTGAAGAAGATGATTTAGAAATGTACGGAAAGTACAAAGCAAAACTTCCCATTCGATTAATAGACGAAAATAAAGTAGCAAATAGTAATTTGATTCTGGTAACGGCTTTAACGCCAACACCTGCTGGTGAAGGGAAAACAACCGTTTCTATCGGACTTACCGAAGGAATGAATAAAATTGGAAAACAAACAACAGTAGTTTTAAGAGAACCTTCTTTGGGTCCTGTTTTCGGAATAAAAGGTGGAGCTGCTGGTGGAGGATATTCGCAGGTAGTACCAATGGAAGATATCAACCTTCATTTTACAGGGGATTTTTCTGCTATTGAAAAAGCCAATAACTTACTGTCTGCTTTGGTGGATAATAACATACAATCTAAAACCAGAAATTTAGGAATCGATCCTAGAACAATTGCTTGGAAACGCGTGATGGATATGAACGATCGTGCTTTGCGTGACATTACCATTGGTTTAGGTGGAACGGTAAACGGAATTCCAAGACAAGATGGGTTTAATATTACTCCTGCTTCAGAAGTAATGGCGATACTTTGTATGGCGAAGGATTTTTCAGATTTAAAAGACCGTTTAGGAAACATATATATAGGACAGACTTTCGATAAAAAACCAATTTACGCAAGAGATGTAAAAGCTGAAAATGCCATGGCAATTTTATTGAAAGACGCAATTAACCCTAATTTAGTTCAGACTTTAGAAGGAAATCCAGCAATAATTCATGGAGGACCTTTTGCAAATATCGCACAAGGAACTAACACGATTTTAGCAACCAAAATGGGAATGACATTATCGGATTATGTGGTTACTGAAGCTGGTTTTGGAGCCGATTTAGGAGCTGAAAAGTTCTTGGATATCAAATGTGTTTCTGGCGGATTAAAACCTAAAGTGGTAGTGCTGGTTGCTACGATTAGAGCGTTACGTCATCACGGAGGCGCTACCAAAGATCAATATAATGATGTAAATGTAGAACGTGTAGAAAAAGGATTTGTAAATCTTGAAAAGCACATCGAGAATATGAAAAAATTCGGATTGAATCCAGTAGTGGCGATCAATTCGTTTTTTACCGATAGTGCTGAGGAAGTTGCTTTAGTACAAGAAAAATGTGCTGCATTAGGTGTCAAAGCAGTGGTGTCTTTAGGATTTTCAAAAGGAGGAGAAGGAACAAAAGATTTGGCAACTGCCGTTGTTGCAGAAATTGAAAAAGGAGAAAACAATTTTAAACAATTATATGATTGGAACGCTCCAGTAAAAGAAAAAATTGAAACCATTGCTCGTGAAATTTACGGAGCAGATGGAGTTGAATATTCTAAAAAGGCATTATTAGGATTAAGAAAAATAGATGCGTTAGGATTGAACGACTTGGCAATTTGTATGGCAAAAACACAAAAATCTTTCTCAGATGATGACAAGTTAGTTGGGAGACCTACTGGATTTAAAGTTACGGTTAGAGAATTTGAATTTGCAGCAGGAGCAGGATTTATCATTCCTATTTTAGGAAATATGATGCGTATGCCGGGACTTCCTGCTGTACCAGCTTCCGAAGGAATGTCTATTGACAACAATGGAAAAATTTCTGGATTGTCTTAATTTGTTAAAAAGCAGTTAGAAAAACTTCACGTTTACTAAACTCCCCTAATTATTTATACCGTGACTTAAAGTTATGGTATGAATGACTATGACTCCCGTTTTAAAGAATTAGTTTACAAAAACATACTTATTACGTAACACCTCTAAAACAATGAAAAAACAAACACTAAAAACAGTATTATTACTTTTTACATTTATTAATGTTTATTCCCAAGATATTATTATTTCGGGTATAGTTAAAGACAGCTTTGGTAGCCCTTTACAATATGTTAATGTAGGAATACTAAACAAACCAATTGGGACAGTAACTAACCATGAAGGCGATTTTTCTTTGATTATAGATGAATCTATTTTATTAGATACATTAAAAATATCACGCCTAGGTTATAAAACGGAAACAGTAATACTGAATGAATCAAAAAATATTTTTGAAATAACTCTTTTTGAAAAAATTGAGACTTTGGAGGAAGTGCACCTTTCATCAAAAAAATTAAAACAATATGAGAAAGGGAAAGATAAAGAAAACACAAAACTTCAAGTCTTATTTTCAAACACCTATCAAAAAAACTCAAACTTAGGAACTGAAATAGGGCGAAAATTTAAACTGGGAGATAAAAACCCAAGTGTTTTAAAATCTTTTAAGTTTTACATAAAAGAGAATGATTATAAATTTTCAAAATTTAGAATAAATATTTACTCATTAAAAAAGGGATTACCATTTAAAAGACTAAACCTAGCAGAAATTTTCACAAGTGTGCAGGATAGCTATACAGGGTGGGTAATTGTTGATTTAGACCCTAGTAATATTATAGTTCAGCAAGATATAATAATTTCTGTTGAATGGGTAGAAAAATCAGATGAGGGAAAATTTCTGAATATGCCGATGATTGCTCCATCAATTGGTTCGACCCATTATTACAAATCTGGAAGCCAAAATAAATGGGGAAAAATGGGAGGTCTTTCCTCTTCATTATTATTAACATATGAGCAATGAAAGAAATTGTAAGAATAACTATTTTGCTATTTGCCTTTATCATGTTTGCATTTATTAGTTGAATTTAAAAAGCATAATAATGATGTTACAAAACGTTTAGAACATATACCAAATTTTAAAAAGCAGAACCTTTACTAAAGATAAACTCTAGTTTAAAACTGCGTTGAAATTAATTTTTGAGACCTCAATTCAATATTTTGATAGTTTTGATATGCTTTAACCCGAATTATTAATAAGTTTTCGTTATGAAAAGTCAAAACACCAATAAAACTGGAAAGTGCAGAGATTTTTTGCAAAAAGAATTGTACCTCAATTTTAAGGAAAATAAATTTCGAGCATTCTCAATTATAGCAGGTAGTTTGGCTTTGGAATAGAAATACTAAGTTATCCTAACAGGTTTCCAAAACCTGTTGGGTTTAAAAAAAAAATAACAAAGCCTAGTAGTTTTCTAAAATCTACTAGGTTTTGTTTTAGTTGCAATAAAAAGTAACATCGGTCAAATCTCGATCTTTTAGCACTGCAGAAAAATTTTGAGAAGTTGCTTCAGGACAAACAAGATTTTGAAAATCTTCTTGCGAAATTTGATCGGTATATTCTACAAAGAATACCGCTTTATTTGCAGAAATATATGGACTTAATTGCTGGTAAAAATCATCTACAAAAGCATCTTCAGTAAGTAACCAATCAAACTCATCGACCATTTCTGGAATTAATTCTTCGGCATTTTTTTGTCCGATAGACAAACCTCTACTATGTGCTTCTTCTATGAGCCACCTACTGTAAACTTTTGCATCTTCTTCGGTTAAATTAAAGCCAGTATTATTTTGGTAACCGTTGATATTATCGGGTTCAATTCCGTCGAAACCTTTTTCTTGAATCATATCCAATCGAGCTCTCATAATAGGAGCCAATAAATCTATTTGACGAACATCAAGCCAATTTTCATCTTCAAATCCTTCATATACATTACCTATTATTTCAGGAGGGAAATCGGAAGCATCTTCCCTAAAATCTTCAACACTACCAACAGAAAGGTACGCTATGACTCTTTTATCTTGGGCTTGTAAAATCGCAACAAGTTCTGGCGTAGCATCAAAAGCATCAATGTCTATCACTTCGGCTTCCGTTGTAAAATTAGTTGGCAATTCATCTAAACGCCATTCAAAAGTGGTTCCAGGAGTTGGAATATAAATGGAGGCGTTAGGAGAATCGTCATCTATAATAATAGTGTCATCAGCATCCGAACAGTTATATAGGAGGGAAATTCCGATTAAAAGAGAGGTAAAAAAAGAAAACTTCATAAATATTCAATTTTGTTTTTATAGAAACGAGATCATAGTTAATAAATTGCACTAATTCTTTCAGAAAAAAGCAAATAGAAACCAAAAAGACCACAACATTTGTTATTTTTGCAGTCTGAAATTAATACCGAAAATCCCGATAACTATCGGGACGGGATAAATACCTTATTATGAATTTACACGAATATCAAGGAAAAGAAATGCTAAATAGCTTTGGGGTTGAAATTCAACGAGGAATCGTTGCTCAAACTCCAGCTGAAGCAGTTGCAGCAGCTAAGAAACTAACAGAAGATACAGGAACTGGTTGGCACGTTGTCAAAGCACAAATACACGCAGGTGGTCGTGGAAAAGGTGGTGGAGTTAAGCTTGCAAAAAGCCTAGAAGAAGTTGAAAAAATTTCTGGAGACATTATAGGAATGTATTTAATTACACCTCAAACAAGTGCTCAAGGAAAATTAGTAAGTCAAGTATTAGTAACCGAGGATGTTTATTATCCAGGTGAAAGTGAACCGAGTGAATTTTATATGAGTGTTTTAATGAACCGTGCTACGGGTAGAAATATGATAATGTATTCTACCGAAGGTGGTATGGATATTGAAGCAGTTGCAGATAATACACCACACCTTATATTTAATGAAGAGATTGATCCTGCTTTAGGATTGCTTCCTTTTCAAGCTAGAAAAATTGCTTTCAATTTAGGATTAAGCGGAAAAGCATTTAAAGAAATGACAAGGTTTGTTTCTGCTCTTTATACTGCTTATGTAAAATCGGATTCTTCTTTATTTGAAATCAATCCAGTTTTAAAAACAAGCGATAATCGTGTAATTGCAGTTGATGCTAAAGTAACGATAGATGAAAATGCTTTATTTCGTCATAAAGATTATGAAGCATTAAGAGATTTACGTGAAGAGAACCCAGTTGAAGTAGAAGCAAAAGCAGTTGGTTTAAGTTATGTAGATCTTGATGGAAATGTGGGTTGTATGGTAAACGGTGCAGGATTGGCAATGGCTACTATGGATTTAATTAAACAAGCAGGAGGTGAGCCAGCAAACTTTTTAGATGTAGGAGGTACGGCAGATGCTGAACGTGTTGAGATTGCTTTTAATTTAATATTGAAAGATCCAAACGTAAAAGCAATTTTAGTAAATATTTTTGGTGGAATTGTACGTTGTGATCGTGTCGCTAAAGGTATAATTGAAGCATATAAAAATATCGGAAATATTGAAATTCCGATTATTGTACGTTTAGAAGGAACCAATGCAGATATTGCAAAAAAATTAATTGACGAAAGCGGATTGGATGTTCATAGTGTCATTGAATTTCAAGAAGCAGCAGATAAAGTACAAGAGGTATTAGCATAATGTAGCTAAATACATCATAGCATTTTTAAGAAAACCTTATTTATTTAAGGCTTTCTTTTGTTTTAAATAGTTTTACGTTAAGTATTCATAAAAATGAAGTACATTAATTAATAATTTAATAATACTTATTATTGGTAAACCTTCCAAATTACCGAACCGTTAATGCAAAGCCGTAGGAAGTTTCTTTTAATATGTTAAAATAAAATCATAGATGTTAAAATAAGGTAAATATATGTTAATGTGTAAGTTATGTGTAACGTTTGTGACATAAGTATAATAAAAAACATAATATATTTGCACCATCAAATAAAGATATTATCTTTATGCGTTAAAGAAATTTAAATTTGTGTTTTAAATTTAAACACAAGTAAAATTTTTAAAAAAATGGTTGAGATTTCATAATTGAAATTTAATTTGGTTAGTTAGTTGATATAAGCCGTGCATTACTCAATCGATGTACGGTTTTTTTTATGCAATAAACTTAACTAACTGTCTCGTTGCTTTTCAGAGATGTTTAGAGATTCTCCTAAAGATAGTTTCAAATCATTTAATTCTTTTTCAGTAAGGTCACGCCATTCGCCAACAGGTAAATTATCTAATTGAATATTCATAATCCGCAATCGTTTTAAGGTTACTACTTCATAGCCTAAATGCTCACACATTCTACGTATTTGGCGATTTAAACCTTGTATTAAAGTAATTTTAAAAACATAGCGGCCAATTTTCTCAATCTCGCATTTTTTGGTGACGGTTTCTAAAATTGGTATTCCTGTACTCATTCGTTTTATAAAATCGTCGGTAATTCTACGATCTACTTTTACAATGTATTCTTTTTCGTGGCGGTTTCCTGCACGTAAAATTTTATTAACTATATCGCCATCATTAGTCATTAATAATAAGCCTTCGCTAGGTTTATCCAACCTGCCTATATGAAAAATACGCTCTTTATGGTTGATAAAATCTACTACATTTCCTTCAATTCGTCTATCGGTAGTACAAGTAATTCCAATGGGTTTGTTTAATGCGATGTAAACTAATTCTCCGTTTTCAGAAATAAGTTTTTCATTTACCTTAATAATATCTTCTGGCATTGCACGATCACCTAAGGTTGCTACCTCATTATTAACGGTAACTCTACCTTGTTCAATTAATTTATCTGCTTGCCTTCTAGAACAAAACCCACTATCACTAATGGCTTTGTTGAGTCTTTTTGAATCTGGATGATGTGACATAAAATTAAATATTTTGTAAATATTATCGAATTGAGCTTTCATTTAAAATTTCAAATAGCTGTGATTTTATTTCTTCACCAGCATCAAAAATCATCCGATCGTTGATCGGGAAATATTCAAACTTATTATTAATATGAACTAAATCATCAGATTCTAAAGCTCGTTTATCGCCACGATAAGTAGCAAATACATTTTCAAATATAATTTCTGAAGTTAATGGGAAACGTTTTATTTCTCTTTCAGTAATAAAATCTGAATAGAAAACGCTACTATTTATTATTGCTGATTTTGTTTGAATAGTTTGATATAAGGTAGCTCTGACAGTAATATATTTATCTTTTTTTATTTTATTTCCTTCTTTATCTAGCACAAATTCTCCAAATCTATTTTTTTGATATTCCCAACCATCTTTTATTTGTTTTTCTAATTGAAACTCTTCTTCAACAATACGTTCGGGAGAAATATCGATAGTCTCAAAAAGTAAATCGACTCCATAATTATAACTGATAAATTCTTGAGGCTGGTTATGAAATTCAGTCCAAAACTTATCCAACCCATTGGTGTCAAAACGCAATAAATTACTCTCAAGGGTATAAGGAATAATATGATGGGTTTTATTAAATAATTGTATTAATACAAAATCGGTTCCTTTAAAATGTGCTTCTTCTAATAGAACGTTACTATCCTTATAGTTGGGTGAAATATCTGTAAGTTCCTTATATGAATCGTAAGCATTTCGGTAATCTAAAACAGTTTGAAACTTCATATAGGTTTCTCCAATTTCGTATAAATAATCTGAAAAATTTTGTCGAGCTACTGCAAATTTACCCGAGTAATTTTCCATTTTAAATTTTGCATTTCGTTGTAACGAAGTGCTATAAAGTGGTAATAATTGTTGAATGGTATTTTGCCTATCTATTAAGTCTCGGTATTTATAAAATGTATTTTGTGCTTCTGCTGGATTTTGTTGTTTCTTATAAAAAGCTATGGAAGCTTTATCTTTTTCGGCTGCTTTTTTATAGGCTTCTTCTAACAATACAATATGTGCATCACTTTTTGAAGAAGTTTTGTCTTTTCGTATTTTTTTTACAGCAACTTCAATAGCATCATTATAATTTCCTTGGTCTAATAATGTTTGATTTATTTTAACACTATTACAGCTCAATAAAAACGATGTAAAAAGAAATAATAAAAGAACTTTTTTCATCTTAATAATTAATCTAAAGCGGGTAATATTTTTCCATTACATTCACCAAAGCCAATTCTAAGTCCGTCTTTTTCGCTGTAAGCACGCATAATTACGGTATCGTTATCTTGTATAAATTTTCGTTCTTTTCCATTTTTTAAAGGTACTGGATTTTGTCCTCTCCAACTCAATTCTAACATTGATCCATAACTGTCTTTTGTAGGTCCAGAAATGGTTCCGCTACCCATCATATCTCCAGATCTCACATTGCAACCATTTACGGTATGGTGTGTTAATTGTTGCGCCATAGACCAATACATATATTTAAAATTGGAATTTGCCACCACAGTTTCTTCATCATTTTCTGGCTGAATAGCAACTTGTAATTTTATATCGAAATTTTTATTAGCTTCTTGCTGAAGATAGGGAAGTGGCTCCGGATCTTGAACGGGTCCGTTGGTTCTAAAAGGTTCTAAAGCATCTAAAGTTACAATCCAAGGTGAAATTGTGGAGGCAAAACTTTTTCCGAGGAAAGGTCCTAATGGAACATATTCCCAGGCTTGAATATCACGTGCACTCCAATCGTTAAATAAAACCAATCCGAATATATAATCTTCCGCTTCATTTATTGGAACTCGATGTCCAATATGATTTGCATCGGTGGTAATAAATGCCATTTCTAATTCAAAATCAACCAATTTTGAAGGACCAAATCTAGGAATACCATTGTCACTGGGTTTTGTTTGTCCGTAAGGTCTATGAATAGGAGTTCCTGAAGGAATTATCGATGAACTTCTTCCGTGATAACCAATAGGAATACGAAGCCAGTTGGGTAATAATGCATTTTCAGGATCACGGAAAAGTGTCCCTACGTTTGTTGCATGTTCTTTACTTGCGTAAAAATCGGTGTAATCACCAATGTCAACTGGTAATTGCATTTCAATTTCATCTAAAGTAAACAAAACTACATCACGGTGTTCTTTGTTGTCTTTTAGTTGGTTATTTCCTTCTAAAAATATTTCTGAAATGCGATCACGAACCAAACGCCAGGTTTTTCTTCCATCGGCAATAAAGTCGTTCAGGCTATCTTGCATAAAAATATCGTCTGTTAATTCAATTCCTTCAAAATAACCTAATTGATGTAAAGCACCTAAATCTATCGCGAAATCTCCAATTCTAGTTCCGATGGTAATAATATCGTCACGAGTTAAAAATACTCCAAAAGGAATATTCTGAATTGGAAAGTCTGTATTTACTGAGGTTTCAAGCCAAGTTTTTCTTTTTGGGTCATTTGCAGTTAGTAGCATAACGTAATTTTTTATGTTAGTAAATTCTTCCTCAAAGATATAATATTCATTAAATTAAAACGTATGGTTTTTGTATTTTTGATTTTTAAATTTTCAGAATAGAAACTATGAATAGAGATGAACAAATATTTGAATTGATTGAAGCTGAAAAACAACGTCAGCTAAATGGATTAGAGCTTATTGCTTCCGAAAATTTTGTAAGCGACCAAGTATTGGAAGCTGCAGGATCTGTATTGACCAATAAATATGCAGAAGGATATCCTGGGAAAAGATATTATGGCGGTTGTGAAATTGTAGATGAAGTAGAGCAATTAGCTATTGATAGAGCTAAAACATTGTTTGGTGCAGTTTACGTAAACGTTCAACCTCATAGTGGGTCGCAAGCAAATACGGCTGTTTTTGCTACTTGTTTGCAACCTGGCGATACATTTTTAGGATTCGATTTGTCGCACGGAGGACATTTAACCCATGGTTCGCCTGTTAATTTTTCTGGAAAATTATACAACCCTGTATTTTATGGAGTAGATAAAGAAACAGGATTAATTAATATGGATACGGTGGAAGAAATTGCACTTCGGGAAAAGCCAAAAATGATAATCGCTGGTGCATCTGCCTATTCAAGAGAATTCGATTACAAACGTTTTAGAGAAATTGCCGACAAAGTTGGTGCTATTTTATTTGCAGATATTTCGCATCCTGCGGGATTAATTGCCAAAGGGATTATAGAAGATCCAATGCCACATTGCCACGTAGTAACTACAACTACACATAAAACATTGCGTGGGCCAAGAGGAGGAATGATTATGATGGGAAAAGATTTTGATAATCCATTTGGATTAAAATTAAAAAACGGAAACTTAAAAAAAATGTCTGCTTTATTAAATAGTGGAATATTCCCTGGAAATCAAGGAGGTCCTTTAGAGCATATTATTGCAGCAAAGGCAATAGCTTTTGGTGAAGCTTTGACAGATGATTTTCTAAAATATATGATTCAAGTTAAGAAAAATACGGAAGTAATGGCAAAAGCTTTTGTTGATAAAGGATATCATATTATTTCTGGAGGAACCGATAACCATATGATGTTAATTGACCTTCGGAATAAAAATATTACAGGTAAACAAGCTGAAGAAGCCTTGGTAAAAGCGGATATTACGGTGAACAAAAACATGGTTCCATTTGATGATAAATCGCCTTTTGTTACCAGCGGAATTCGTATTGGAACACCGGCAATAACTACTAGAGGACTGGTTGAAAGTGATATGCAAACTGTTGTGAATTTTGTAGATGAGGTGATATGTAATTTTGAAAACGAAACCGTTTTAGAAAGTATTGCTGAAAAAGTTTTCACTTTAATGGAAGGGCGTCCTTTGTTTACAAATTAACATGAGTTGCAAACTATTTTTTTTACATTTCAAAAAGAAGGTGTTTCTGTAACAAAAAATTTGTTGTTGAATAACGTAATTCAAAACAATTAAATTTTTCTTAATTAGGATAATTTAGTTAATATTAAAGACTACTTTTGTAGCTTAATTAATAAATTTTTATAATGGCTACAGGCACAGTAAAATTCTTCAACAGCTCAAAAGGATATGGGTTTATTACAGAAGATGGCACAAACACAGAACATTTTGTACACATTTCAGGATTAATCGATGACGATATTCGTGAAGAAGACAAAGTTGAATTTGAATTAAAAGAAGGTAAAAAAGGAATAAACGCAGTAAATGTGAAAGTTCTTTAATATAAATATCATTTTTTAAAAGTACAAAGCCTTTTCATTATTGAAAAGGCTTTTTTTGTACCTTTATATTAGATAAACGAATCACATATTATTATGGGGATTTAGTATATTTAAGAGAAGGAAAAGCATAATTAACCCGTATTTGTATTATTGTTACCAACGTCTCGGCTATGGTTAGTACGAGATTTCGAAGGATTGAATTTTCGGTCTTGCACAATGTTTGTATGATGGACTAATCTTCATTTTTATCACTAAACCCCGTATTAACTATAGGGGACTTCTTGAATTAACACATTGATATACAGGTAAATAGTTGTATGTTGCGATTGTAATTAATGGCTATGAATAGATACAAAAAAACTGGAACTACCTCATTATTTTCAAAGGATTTTCGACTTGATAAACTTAGTAAGCAAGGAGATCCTCTTGAGCGATTGAATTTAGTTGTGAAATGGGGTTATTTTCGAGAAACCATAGAGAAGATTTACTCTGAAAAAACGGTAAATGCTGGGCCGAAACCATATGACCCTTTATTAATGTTCAAAATATTGATACTACAACGCTATTATAATTTAAGTGATTCCCAAATTGAATACCAAATATTGGATAGGTTAACATTTTGCCGTTTTCTAAATCTATCTATGAACGATAAAGTTCCAGATGAAAAGACGGTTTGGGAATTTAGAAATAAATTGGTAAGCAAAGGGCTTGAAAAAGAGTTGTTTGAAAAATTTACAACTTTATTAGAATCACAAGGATTGATTGCCAATGAAGGGAAGATTATTGATGCAAGTTTTGTAGAAGCCCCTAAGCAGCGTAATAGTCGAGAAAAGAACAAAGAAATTAAGGAAGGAAAAACACCTTCCGACTGGGAAGAAAAGCCAAACAAGAAGCGTCAAAAGGATGTTGAGGCTCGTTGGACAAAGAAAAATAATCAAACCTACTATGGTTATAAGAATCATGCAAAGGTGGATAACAAGCATAAATTTGTTGATACTTATACCACAACGGACGCATCGGTTCATGATTCTCAGGCGTTGGATGATTTACTGACTGAAAAAGATGAAGGTCAAGACCTTTGGGCCGATAGCGCCTACACAGGAGAAGAGCAAAATAAAACGATTGAAAAATATAAGGTTAACAGTAAAGTGCATGAAAAAGGTTACAAAAACAAACCACTAACCGAATCACAAAAAGAATCAAACAAAGAGAAGTCAAAAACACGTGCTCGGGTTGAGCATGTATTTGGATTTATGGAGCAAAGTATGAATAGGCTCTATGTCAACTCAATAGGAATAAAGCGGGCAATAGGGTTTGTAGGACTGGTCAATTTGACCTACAACCTGTTTAGGTATGAACAAGTAACAAGACTAGATGGGATAACTATGTCCAATTGGTAGGAGAATATTTTTATAAAATGCTTATAATGAGCACTTTATAAAAACACCACTTTGAATCAAGAAAGTTAAATCAAACAAAAATTTGAATTGGCTTAAAACAAAAATGACTCAGTCTTAAAATTCAATTAATAGAGGTTGCCTATAGCCATTGTTGGCTTTAGTTTTTTAACTTTTAGCGAATTGTATTAAAGGAACTATGTTTCCGCTATCTGCTTCTCTTAATGCTTTTATATATGCTTTTCTGGTTTCATTTGCTTTAACCATATTTGACTTACGCCAACTGAAAATTTCATTTCCAAAAATAGATTCAATAATTACATCAGCCATTATCCTTGAATGTCTTCCATTTCTATTTGGGAAACAGTGAATCGCTACAATTCTATGTTTAAATCTAATAGCAATATCTTCAGGTAAAAAAGTCTTGTTTTCTATCCAATACTTGGTGTCATCAATTAGGTTTTTTAGTTCTACACCGATTTGTATCCAATTTACTCCAATGTTCTTGTCTGTCTTTCTAAATTCACCTGCCCATTTCCAAACATTATTATACATTTTTTTGTGTAAATCTTTAATAAACTTTTCTGTTAATATTCTTTCTGCCCTTAAATTGGTATGAATAGTCCATTCGATAGCCTTTTCAATATTTAATTGTTCAAATTCATCCAATTCTTCTTGCGTAGTTATCGACTTTATCTTTAGCCCTTCTTTTTCATCTTCATCTAAAGGTGTTTGTCCGTCTTTATAATGTAAATCTAATCCCATAATGACCTTTTCATTTCTCTTTTTATTTCATTAGCCAAGTCTTTTATTGTTTCTTTAATTTTTACTTCTCCAATTCCTTGGTCTTCTAATTTCATATTCTGATTGGTTCTTAATACTATTTTTTCAGCCAATTTTTCAGCCTTAATATTAATTAAATTATCTATGGTTCGGTCTTTAGGTACAAATCCATAAATAAATTTTAAATCCAATGCCAAACCAACTTCTTTTAATGAGTTAATTGATATAGAGCCTTTTGCTTCACTTTCTTCAATACTTTTTACACCTTGTCGAGTGATTTTAAGTCTGGCTCCAAGTTGAGCCATAGTCATATTAAGAGCAGTTCGAATTGTATTTATCCATCCCTTACTTGGAACTAATACCATTTCTGTTTTTTGGAAAGGTTTTAGTTTTCTGTCTAATTGTTCAATTAGTAGTTTTCTCTTATTTCTCATTATTAGTAAATAATTAAGTTTACATTTGAAAGCAAATGTAAACTAATAAAGTTACAAATATACATAAAAGTATTAGTTTAAGTTTACAAAAATTAAAAAATGTAAACAGTTAAGTTTACTCAGAGGATGTCTCTTTAATTAAAGCCAACGGTTTGTATAACGTTTCGTAACGGGAAAACACGTAGTGCTTTTCCGATTAAAACCAAAGATAACAAATAAGCGTGAAATTCCGATAGAAATTTCAACCGTTATGAACGTTATACGTTGTGTGTGCCTTGAATGGTAAATATATAAGTTCTTTAAATAAAGTAAAGAAAATCCAAAAGGTGCAAGTCCTTTATGCGCGAGGGTCGTTCCTCGAAGCAAAGTAAGTCGCAAGGGTGATAATCGTGAGGTTATATCTGATTAAGCAATACTACGTTGTCTGAACTGACGAACACTTTTTTGTGATATTTTTTGAAGAAAAATCAAATGTCCTGTGGACATTTGAACAAATAAAGCGGAGAAGCGAGGGCAAGATATGAGGCATAATTGTTTGGGATAAGTAAGCACATCTTTACAAAGTCCTAAGATAACCAAAAGAGCATTTATGTAGATTCCGCAGGCTTAGACAAAAGGACATTTACCTTACCAAGGGAGATCTCTGTAACCACGAGATGGTTTAAGCAGAGAAGTCAGCAGAAGTCATAGTACTTGTAGGAAACGAGCCATAAAATATATGGAGATCTCACAAGCAAGGAAGGACAGAACATTAAACGTTTGCGTGAATTTGATTTCATAGGTTAAATAATGTAGCGACATACAATTTAACTTAATGGTTAGAGGAATAATAACAGGGTAAAAAAATTATCTTTTGTTTAATGAACCGCTAAGTACGAGAACCGTACGCTTAGTGGTGTGAGAGGTGTACTGGCGACTTGGTCGTCAGCCGCCTACTCGATTACCTACTGGTTTTATATTAATTTATAGTGGGCATGCAGTAAATATTAAAATATTTTGGCATTGTATTTTTTTTGTTTTTCTGCTCAATTTACTGATACAAAGTGTCTTTGGCATATTGTAAGAGTTTCAAGTCTCTTTTGGAATACTTAAAACAACAAGGCTATAAAAATTTCACTAACTTCGCAGCAATATTTCTCAGAAAAACTTAACGAACTAACTGATTCTATCACTGAATTATAAATAGAGTTCGTTTCATACTTGCAAAAGGATATTAAAAAAAGAGTAACTACTAGTTTTCACTAGTAGTGTCTTCTACTGTTGATTTCCTAAGCTCACTTACCTATTACTGGGACTAATATGAATTTATTTTAATTAAAATTATTAATTTACATGAAGGAAATTTACAATTTGAATAACTCTGAACGCTCAGAAAAAATCACTACAGCACTTGTTCTTGCTGTAGGTACAGGGAGTCGCTTAAGCCCCTTAACCAATGATGCCCCAAAATGTTTGACTAGAGTTAATGAAATTGAAATTCTAGGGCGTCTTATAGAAACCCTTCATCACTACAAATTTACACGCTTAGTTATTGTTATTGGACCATTTGAGCAACAAATCAGAGATTATATTGAAAGTATATCCAAAAGTATTACAGTTGAGTACATCGTAAGTCCATTCTATAAAACGACAAACAATATCTACTCACTATGGATGGCAAGAGAAAAAATCAAGGAATCGTTCGTCTTAATTGAAAGTGATTTAATTTTTAAGTCTTCTCAACTCAAAGAAATGCTCTTACCAAATAAAATTGCTGTTTCTCATATATTACCCTGGATGAATGGGACAACCATAACCACAGATAAACGATTACCTAGCCAAGTAACCGCTTTTAATCTTGGTGGTTATTCAACAAATGACACCAACTTTAAGACCGTTAACATTTATAGTTTTTCACCACAATCATGGAGACTTGTTAGTAAACGATTAGATACATGGATTTCGAAAGGTAAAGTAAATGATTATTACGAGGCAGTATTTTCAGAAATGGTAGCAGATGGTAGTCTAAATTTTGAATGTGTTTACTTTGATAGTGATTTTTGGTACGAAATAGATACCATAGAAGATTTGCACGAATGTGAAAAAATTATGTTACATACAAAACAACCATTATCTGCCGTAGTTTAATAAAAATAATATTTTGAATAAAGTCTATAAAAACATCCCAAACATTGTCTCGATTCTTGGTGTTCTACCCTTGGTAATACTATTTTCAGACAATGCTTCTTGTACATAATCCCTTTGATAATCTACAACAATATAATGGATGATCTTGATGGTATTCTTGCTATAAAACTAGATGCCAAAAGTGAATTTGGAGCTCGGATGGACAATGTTTGTGATGCAGTGTCTCATACCATTATTGTTATGTTTATTGGATTACACTATGGTATCGTTTGTGGTATTATTGGTTTAATTGCTGTTACTGCAATTTTGATCCGATCAGTAGCAAGGCTTGATCCTGCTCTTACAAAATCAGCAGGCTCACCTACTAATGAACTTATTCGTCATACTTTATTTGCACTTCTATTAGCTGATTTATTTAGTTTCGATCCTACATGGACGTTAATTATCATATTCCTAACAAACACAATAACTATGTTTGTACCTTACCCTATGCCTTATTTGATTAGAAGTATGACCAAAAGTACCACAGCAATATCGTTGGTTAATGTCTCGCTTATTTTGGCTTGGTTAGTTCCATACACTGCTCCTGTAATTGCAGCAGGGTTTTTCTTTTCTTACCTTTATTCTCTTATTAAAGTAATAATAGACCGCAAAAAGTAAACCCCTATATCACAAATATTTTTTGACTTGTACTTATGAACAGAAAGAAATAATATTATATAAATTTGCCTTTGCGAAAGCAAAAATATAATAAACAATTTGTGTGGTTGGAGGTTGCTTTTTAGCACGATTTCTCTTCTGAAGTGCTGTTCGTTAAGGTATATGGTTTACGTTCTTGTATAACTTAAGTTTACTTTTTTATAAAAGTAATGAACTACCTCGACCCAAGGGTACGAGGTATCAAATAGGAATTCCTTTTTATTTCGACGCAAGCGTCGGGGAATTAAACCCTAAAAATGATTAAATTTAAGGATTATAAAACCAGAAAGAACAAAAGAGAGAATTAAGGTTATTTTTCAATATTATCGTCCCATTCTTTTACGTGAGGTTCTCCTAATTTACCAACAGATTTTGCAACGATCATAGAAACCGCAGCATCACCCGTTACATTTACCATAGTTCTACACATATCTAAAGGTCTATCGATAGCAAAAATTAAGGCCAATCCTGCTTCTGGTATTCCTGCATAACCCAATACTCCAACTAACATTACCATTCCTGCTCCAGGCACTGCTGCACTACCAATAGAAGCTAATGTTGCTGTGGCAATGATTCCTAATTGTGTTCCTAAGGTTAGATCCATACCAAAGGCTTGTGCAATAAATACTGCTGCTACTGCTTGGTATAAACTGGTTCCGTCCATATTGATGGTTGCACCTATTGGCAATACAAAACTAGCTACCTCCTCTTCTACTCCTAGATGCTCTGTTACACGTTCCATGGTTACAGGTAGTGTTGCTGCACTAGAACTTGTAGAAAATGCTAATAATTGGGCAGGAGAAATACCGTTGATAAAGAAACTTGGTTTCTTTTTGGTATATAAAAACACGATTAATATGTAAATACAAATCATTAATATTAACCCTAAGACTACAGTTAATGCGTACCAACCTAGTGCTTTAAATAAATCTACACTTGGTGACTCTACGACCAAAGCTGCTAATAACGCGAATACCCCATAAGGTGCTGCGAGCATTATTAAATCGACCATTTTTAATATGACTTCATTAAAGCCATCGAAGAATTTTTTAACGGTTTCTCCTTTTTCTTCTGGTATTAATATCAATCCAATTCCGAAGAAAACTGCAAAGAAAATTACTTGTAACATATTACGGTTACTGGTTGCGGCAGCAAATATGTTCTGTGGAACCAAATCCTCTAAAGCCTGTAAAGGTCCAGATTCTTTTTGTCTTAAAGCGGTTTCTTGATATTTGGCTGTGCTTCCTGAATAATTTTCCACCATTTCGGCTCTGGTTTTTTCTGAAATAGATTTCCCTGGAGCTACCACATTTACCAATAATAAACCTATTGAAACTGCTATTACAGTGGTTATTATATAAATTAAGATGGTACGAGTTCCCATTTTGGAAAGCTTAGAAATATCTTTTAAATCAGAAACTCCCTTTATTAATGCCGCTAAGATCAACGGAATTGCAATTAATTTTAAAGAATTTATAAATATTTTTCCAAAAGGTTTGATCCAATCTTGAACGATTTGCATCCCGCCATCGACCATTGTCATTAAAAGACCTACGATGACTCCTAATGCCATACCTATTAAAATTTTCCAGTGTAATGCTAGTTTTTTCATACTTTTTCCCTGTGAAGGCAGTCCCGATACTTCGGGGTTATTAATTAATATTCCGGTGCTTCGATACAAAATTACTCCTATAATCGTAATTTCACTCAGCAACCTTTACTTGTAACTATTTAGTACCCTGAGTGATTTTCATTTAGATTCCGATAACTATCGGAACGTATCAAAGGGTTAACTCTTAACCTATATTTTTGCAACTTTGTTAATCAAATAAAAATCTGCTAAAACCAAAGCTGCCATAGCTTCTACAATCGGAACTGCTCTTGGCACCACACAAGGATCGTGTCTTCCTTTACCTTGCATTTCTATAATATTTCCGTTAGGATCTATGGTTTGTTGTTTCTGCATTATTGTGGCAACTGGTTTGAAAGCTACTCTAAAATAGATATCCATTCCGTTGCTAATTCCTCCCTGGATCCCTCCAGAAAGATTGGTTTTTGTGCTTCCGTCTTCGTTGAATAAATCGTTGTGTTCGCTTCCTTTCATACTAGTAGAACAGAAACCAGCTCCATATTCAAATCCTTTTACAGCGTTGATGGATAACATTGCCTTGCCTAATTGAGCGTGCAGCTTGTCGAAAACAGGTTCTCCTAATCCAATAGGAACATTTTGTAGTACACACATTACGGTACCGCCAATAGTATCCCCCTCTTTTTTTATTTCTTCAATTCGAGCAATCATTTTTTTTGCAGAAACTTCATCTGGACAACGAACCATATTTGACTCAATCTTACTGAAGTCTAAATCTTGATACGGTTTATCAATGTAAATATCTCCAACTGAAGACACAAAAGCATTTATTTTAATGCCTTTTAATAGCTGTTTAGCAATCGCTCCCGCAGCTACTCTACAAGCCGTTTCACGTGCTGAAGTTCTTCCGCCACCACGGTAATCACGATTTCCATACTTTTTATCGTAGGTGAAATCTGCATGTGATGGTCTATAAACATCTTTTATATGAGAATAATCTTTCGACTTCTGATTGGTATTTTCAATGATAAAACCGATAGGTGTTCCGGTGGTTTTTCCTTCAAATATTCCTGAAAGAAACCGAACCTCATCATCTTCTTTACGTTGGGTCGTAATTTTGGATTGCCCCGGTTTTCTTCGAGACATTTCTAAAGTAATTGCCTTAAAATCAATCGGTAAACCTGAAGGACAACCATCGATAATTCCACCAATCGCCTCTCCGTGGGATTCGCCAAAAGTAGTGAGTTTAAAAAGAGTTCCGAAGGTATTTCCTGCCATGTATAGGTTTTCAACAAATGTATATTTTAAAATTGAATTTTCATTAATCAATTAATAAGAATTTTTAAAATGTCATTTTATGTATATTCGCAAAAAAAAATATATAAGTTATGAAAAAGATAACCTTCCTATTTATAGCAATACTTGCTTTCTCCTGCTCTTCAGACGATGACTCTACGGAGAATGATAGTGTTGATGCGGTTTTTAATTATTTTCCATTGACTCAAGGAACTTTTTGGATCTATAATAATGATGCAGAACAAACTACCACTAGAGATTCACTTTATATTGCTGGTGTTGAAGAAACCAACGGAATAAATTACACCATTTTAGGAGCCGAACAACCTGCTACTGCTTTTATGACGACCTTTTTATCTCAAAATAAGGTAAGACTAACCGATTCACAATTTTTATTAACTGGTGAAATTGGTGCTCCTGTTGATGGTTTCCCTGAAATCACTATTCCATTAGAAGATCTAATTTTGTTTGATAAAGATGCTGCTACAGACGAAGTGTTAAGTAATCTTGAAGGTGAAATTGAACAAGTAATTAATGAAATTCCTGTTTTGATAAGCTATGAATTAAAAACTGTTGAAGGAGAAACTTTTACTAATTACCTTTCTTTTACCGATGTATTATCTTCAAAATTAATTGTAAATATGGCTATCACTGCACAGTTTGAAGTGGCTCCGGGGATCGTTATTCCTATTAACATTTTAGCATCTCAAGACATACTTAAGGTAACAAACTATTATGCTAACGAAATTGGTTTGATAGATTCTGAAACAATTATTGAATATCAATTACAAGATTTAAGTGATTTTGGAATTGAATTACCTTTTCCTTCTGAGGACTCCAGAACAGCTACACAAGTGATTGATACTTATAATATTGCTAACTAACACAATTCAAATTGAAAGTAAAATGACCAATATAAATAGCTTTACTTTCACTTATTCAGCTTCAAAAAATAGAACCGTAACTACGGCTATGCTTATATTTTTATCATTGTCTAAGTAAAACTAAATTCTATTTATTTATCGGAAATTTTGCATCCAAATTGGTATAAATTAACGCTTGTTTTAAAATACTAATGGGATGTAATGCTTGGCGTTGCGTCCCATCTTTTATTTGATGACGACAACTGGTACCGTTTGCTGAAATTATGGTTTCTTCGGAAGTGTTTCTAAGTGCAGGAAATAGTTTTAACTCCCCTATTTGCATTGATACTTCGTATTTATCTTTTTCAAAACCGAAGCTTCCTGCCATTCCGCAACAACCCGAAGGAATGATGGTTGGTTTGTAATTAACTGGAAGGTTTAGTATGTCGAAAGTAACTTTCTGGTTGCTCAATGCCTTTTGATGACAATGATTGTGAATCTTTACTGTTTTTTCTTCGGAAGTAAACTGAGACGATTTTATGTTACCGAGTTCTATTTCGGAAGCTAGGAATTCTTCTATTAAATAGGAATGTTTTGCTATTTCTTTAGCGGAAGCTTTATCGTCTGCAATTCTACTGTATTCGTCTCTAAAACCTAATATGGCGGAAGGCTCGATACCTAGTAATGGTTTGCTTTCTGAAACTTTATTTTTTAAATAGTTGATATTGAAGTTTACTTGCTCTTTTGCTTCTTCTAAAAATCCTTTTGAAAATAAAGCACGTGCGGAGTCTAAATGATCAATTAAGATCACTTTGTAATCTAGTTTAGTTAATAATTCAAATGCATCTTCAGCGATGTTTGCATCTAGATAATTACTAAATTCATCTGCAAATAAATACACCTCTTTTAAAGTGTTATTATTCTGAAATACAGCACTATGTGATGCTTTATTAAAAGGTATGCTTGAAAACAAAGGAAGGCTTCTTTCTTTTGCAATTCCGCTAACATTTTTTATTATTGGTGAAGTAAAATGATTGCTAAACAAAGCATTTGATAGCTTCGGAAAACGTGCAGCCATTTTATTGTATTTGCTGCTTTTTCCGAAGAGATGATCCGCAAAACTTCGCTTGTTTGTTTTGTAATATTGAAATAAAAACTCTGCTTTTGCAGTTGCGATATCTACGTTACTTGGGCATTCGGTTCCACAGGCTTTACAGCTTAAACACAGATCGAGTACTTCTTTTAACTCTTTTGAATCAAATTTGTTTAGTGATTCGTTATTGGTTAAAACTTCCCTTAATATGTTTGCTCTTCCGCGAGTGGTGTTTTTTTCATCTTTGGTAGCTTGATAACTCGGGCACATTGCTCCTGAAGCATTTTCAGTTTTACGACAGTCTCCACTCCCATTACATTTTTCAGCCAAACGAAGGATTCCTTGTGAGTCGTCAAAATTTAGAATCGTCTTTATTACAGGAGTTTCTAAATTGGTTTGATAGCGTAAATCTTCGTCCATTTTATAAGCATCCACAATCTTTCTGGGATTAAAAATATTGTGCGGATCGAAGGCTCGTTTTATTTCCTTTAAAATATTATAATTCTGGTCTCCAATGAGCATTGGCAAAAATTCGCCTCGTACAATTCCGTCGCCATGTTCTCCAGAAAAGGAGCCATTGTATTTCTTAACTAATTTAGCAATTTCGGTAGTAATTTTTCTAAAATACTCAACTCCTTCTGTTTCTTTTAAATTAAGAATAGGACGTAGATGCAACTCCCCTGCCCCAGCGTGTGCGTAATAAACAGCTTCTTGATTAAATTGCTTCATTAAAGCAGTAAATTCAGCTATATAATTAGGAAGATCTTCAAGTGTAACCGCAGTGTCTTCTATACAGGCAACAGCTTTTTTATCGCCTACCATATTGCCTAATAATCCGAGTCCTGCTTTGCGAAGTTCTAAGGCATTGTAAATATCGATTCCTTTTAATATTGGTGTAGCGTAGGAAAAACCTGATTGTTTTAGATCGTTTACTAAGGCTTCCGTTTGAAGTTTTAAATCTTCTTCTGTAGTTGCTTTAAATTCCAATAGCAATAATGCTTTCGGGTTTCCTTCTACAAATTGACGATAAGCATTATACGTTTTGTTGGTTTTGGTGCAATCTAGAATTACATCGTCCATCATTTCACAAGTATGTAAATTGTGCTGCATTGCTACGGAAACATCGTTAAGACAGTTTTCTAAATTTGCGTAATGGGTTACTACCATTGCCGTATGCTCGGGAGGTAAATCGTCTAACTGAAGTGTAATTTGAGTTGTAAAAGCAAGAGTTCCTTCACTTCCGCAGAGCAATTCTGCAAGGTTAATTTGTTTTTTTGAATTGGAGAATACTTCCGTTTTAATCAATTCGTCAATGGCATAACCTGTATTTCGTCTATGTATTTCGGGTTTTGGAAACTGTTGGTGGATTTCTTGCTGTACTTCTTCCGAAGCCAATTCAGAATAAATGGTTTTGTAAATGTTGCCTTCTAAGGTGTTTAGTTTTGTTTTTTGATGGAACTCTTCCGAGGTAATTCCTTTAAAAACAACTTCTTCTCCGTTGGACAAAAACGTTGTTAAACTTTTAATTTTGTCACGAGTAACTCCATATTGTATGGAAGTGGTTCCGCTGGAATTATTGCCTACCATACCGCCAATCATACATCGGCTGGAAGTAGATGTGTTGGGACCAAAGAATAATCCGAAGGGTTTTAAATAATTGTTTAGCTCATCCCTAATAACACCAGGTTCAACAATAACCGTTTTATTTTGTTGATTTACTGAAATGATTTTAGTAAAATATTTGGAAACATCAACTACAATCCCGTTTCCTACACATTGCCCAGCCAATGAAGTTCCAGCTGTTCTTGGAACTAATGAAGTCTGGTAATTATCTGCAAATTTAATGAGCATCTGCAAATCCTTTTTATCTTTAGGAAAGGCTACTGCTAAAGGCATTTTACGATAAACCGAAGCGTCTGTTGCGTATAATGTTTTGTACAAGTTATCGTAAAATAACTCGCCATTTAACTGTTCCGAAAGTTGTATTAGCTCTTGTTTCATTAACAATTGTAAAGGTAAATAAAAAAAAGTTTATCATAATATTAACTTCCTGTAAAATATTTTATGAAGTTGTTATAATAATTGTTTAGAAATTTGGTTTAGGTTTAACAAAACCTAAACTAACCCTATGAAACACACACTATTTCTTTCCATTTTATTAGCTACAACTATTTTAAATGCACAAGTTGTAAAACAAATTAATAAAGATAAAACAGATCTTGATTTTACGAATGAAATCACATTATCAAATTCTTTAAACCATCTGATAAAGAAAGTAAAAAGCAAAAAAATTGTCGCTATTGGTGAAGACACTCACGGTACTTCCGAATATTATAAACTTCGATTTGAAATCACGAAAAAACTCATTACTGAAAAAGGTTTTAATACCATCATTTTAGAAAACCCTTATGGAGATATCGAGGTGCTTGTTACTAATATTCAAAAGGAAAACCTTGATAGTTTAATGACAAAGCATCTTCTATCCATCTACCAAACCAAAGAAATGAAAGCGTTTCTGCTATGGTTTAAAGAATATTCCGCTACGCATAAAGACATTCGTTTTAAAGGTTGTGACGATTCGTATGGTCAAATGTCACAGTTACTTATAAATGAATTACCTGATAAAACCAGTAAAGATTTAACAGATTTACTAATCGATTTTAATAACATATATACGCTTTCAAAAGAATTATACTTTATAAACAAAAATCAAAAAATGCCAGAAGGGTTTTCAGATACTGACTACGGAATTAAAGCTTACAGCACCATTCTAGGAATTGAAAAACAAATAGAAACAGAAAACTTACAAACCCCTAAAATTGAAGAATACCTATTCAATTTAAAAAATACGTTTGTTAATTATAAAAATCTTACTGAAGGAGGTATCCAGTCAAGAGATGAAATTATGGCAGACAGAATTACCTACATTGCAAATAAACCTAAAGCAAAAGTAATTGTTTGGGCACATAATGCACATATTTCAAAAACGATTATTATAGACAATGAAATTGGAATGATGGGTGAAATTTTAAAAAATGAATATGAAGATAATTATTACGCAATAGGCCTTTCAACAAACGAAGGAACCTATAGTTTTATAGAAAATAAATTTATTAATGATAACCGAATTTACAATGATGAGCTACTGCAAGACGCTTTTGTTTTTACTAAAACCAATTCTTGGGAACAACTATTTTCTGAAGTAGAATCCGATGCTTATTATTTTGAATTTAATAAATATTCAAGAATAAGATTTAAGAATTCTATGGCAAAATATTTAAAATTAGTGGGATATAATATAGAATCTGATAAAGATTATTACTTGCTTTCTCCTCAAGAAATGTTTGATGCTATAATTTTTATAAAAGAAACTACGGCTACCATACCATTATTTGGTGAAGCTAAGCCTAAAAGAGAACGGCTAGATTTAGTAGATTTAAGGAAAAGCCCCATCATTCCCGAAAAATGGACTTGTGGAGGTGTTTCTGAAGCTTTTATCATGCGTGTTGATTCTACTCAAGCTTATTCTGGGAATAAATCAATTTACATAGAATCCTATGACAATTCGCTAATAAAAAGAGTTGGAACCTGTAGAAAAGGTATTTCTGTCGATAATTATTTAGGAAAGCAAATAAAACTATCTGGTTATATTAAAAGTGAAAACATTACTGGTTGGGCTGGATTTTGGATGCGTGTTGACGGTAAAAATAACAAAGTACTTAGTTTTGATAATATGAACGACGGTTTGTTTGATCGTTCAATTAAAGGTACAACAGACTGGACTAAATATGAAATTATATTAAAAGTCCCTAAAAAAGCTACTCATATTACTTTTGGTGTTTTACTAGCCGACGGATCTGGAAAACTTTGGTTTGATGATGTTACAATAGAAGCTGTTTCAAAAGACTCAAACGAACAAGACCTTAAAACTGTCTTTTACGATTTTGAAAACTAACCAAGCCTTAAATCATTGAGTCATATATCGTAAATCCAATTTGTTACTCCTCTTCCTTA
Source organism: Flavobacteriaceae bacterium (assembly GCA_021648265.1). GTDB lineage: Bacteria > Bacteroidota > Bacteroidia > Flavobacteriales > Flavobacteriaceae > Marifrigoribacter. Next base: position 39,939 of record JAKITD010000018.1, read on the forward strand.
GGAGGAAAACCATTAATTCCTTCATAAACAAGATCAAAATTCTCACGTAAATGATTCCGAAGTTTTAAACGATAATCATCCTTTAACCAAGAAATAAAATTATGGGTACTTCGGCTAATACATTTTGCGTAACGTTCAATACGGTTGTCAATATCATCTCCTAGTTTTTTTGCTAAACTCAAGGCATCATATACATCTCCACTGTTTTCAATACAAATATAAGCGTGCTGTGCAATGGAGCGTTCCAAAACCACTTTTGAAGATTCTCCTTTTGCTGTTGCAACAGAATAAGTTTCTTTTACATTAAAGGAAACATCTTTTGAATTTGCGAAAAGTTCTCTTACTTCTGGTTCTAATTCAAATTGAAAATTACTTTCAATATCCTCATCATCCAAGATACGATCTACAAAATAATCAGGTGATTTGAAAATAGTTTGCCAATCTAAATCGGCTCCCCATGAACCAAAACGAAAAGTGTTATTTCCTAAATCAATGACTTGAAAAGTAGATTTATTATTTAAGATTCGCGAACCACGACCAATCATTTGATAATATAAAGTCAATGATTTTGTAGCTCTATTTAAAATAATAGTATCTATGGTTGGCTCATCAAACCCTGTGGTTAATATACTTACCGAAGTTAAAATAGCATCGGGTGTTTCTTTAAACCATTGAATAATTTCGGCACGTTGCTTTTTTGTAGCCGTATTGTCTAAATGTTTAATAGGAAGACCTGCCTGACGAAATGTATAATACACCTGTATGGAAGTATTAATCCCATTGTTAAATATCAAGGTTTTCTTTCCTTTTGAATGATTTAAATAAGCCTGTAATAGGTTATCCATCATTGCATTACTTGTATATAAATCTTCGGAAGACTTTACCGTATAATCACCGTTAGACCCAACTTCCAACGAAGTCAGTCCCATATTGTATTGAAATATTTCTGCTTTAGCCAAAAACTCATTTTCGATTAATGCTTCAATAGTTTCCCCAGAAATTAACTCATCGTAACTATCCTTCATCGGTAAGTTCTTGTTGGAACTCAACGGAGTTGCAGTAACCCCAAGGATAAACGATTTATCAAAGAATTTAAAAAGTTTTAGAAATGAATTGTAATGTGCCTCATCAATAATTACCAATCCGATATCCGAAATATCTAATTTATTTTCCGTCAAACGATTGTTTAAGGTTTCTACCATCGCTACAAAACAACTGTAATCTGACTGGTCGTCAAGGTTTGCTGTACTGTTCACCACTTTATTAGTAACACCAAAACTAGTTAGCATTTCAGAAGTTTGGCGACAAAGCTCTAAACGATGCGTCATTACCAACACTTTTTTATTATGATGTTTTAAATATTGACGTACCATTTCAGAAAAAATCACAGTCTTTCCTCCTCCTGTAGGAAGCTGATAAAGCAAATGATAATCACTAGGTGCAGTTTCAAATTTTTCAAAAATCTTACTGATAGCTCCCTTTTGATAATCGTATAATTCTTTATCCGTTTTCTTTTCCTGTACTGCGTTTTGTGGTGTTCCCAATGGTATTATTTTTTATTTAAAAAAGTGCTGCAAAAGTACTCAATTATTATTGAGTACTAATAAATGTAACTGATATTTAACAAGGAAGATTTAAAGCTGATTATTTATAAAAAAATCTTCATATCTAGGTATAATTATTTTGCTCGATTAGATTTGTAAAAAAATAATTTATAGAAGGATTTTTCGTAACTAATCAGTCTGTAAATTGAAACTCAAATTTAGCAATAAGAGATAAGGATTCCAAGACATTCATTCCGTTTTTAATAGTTGTGTCTATTACAGAACGTATTTTGGCGAAGTTTTGTGCAGATT
>JAKITD010000019.1 GCA_021648265.1 Flavobacteriaceae bacterium
CAACAGTATCTGTAAAACGAGTAGTAATTAAACTTTTTAGATGTTCGTTAATTTCAAAATTGGTAAAATTATTATCGGTACCAACAATGTCGATGATAAATTTTCCTGCATCATCAATTTTAAAAGCGTAGGTTCCAAAAGCACGAATTTCTACCAAGCCAAAACGTTCGTCACTTAAAGTTATCGGATTTTTGGTTCCCCATTTTTCATCAGTAAAAAGTGTGGTGTTTACAAAATATACTTCCGCTTTAAACGGACTGTTAAATCCATATTTCCAACCTTTAAGCGTTGTTAAAATAGGTAAATTTTGTGTATTTAACGTATAGGTTCCCGGTTTAAAAACATCTGCTAATTGCCCTTCATTTATAAAAACAGCTACTTGCCCTTCTCGAACAATGAGTTTTGCATTGTTTTTAATTTCGTTTTGATAACGCTCAAAACGGTAACAAATAGTGTCGTCTGTAAAGTCTAACCATTCAACTATGTCAATAAATTCGTTGGTTAATTTTTCCTTTATCTTATCAAAAATGCCCATTATATTAAGTTTTAAAGTTGAGGTATAAAGGTAAGAAATTTCAGAAGAGAAAATATCACCCTAATTGACTATATTTTTTATTAATAATTGATATTTATACCAAATATTGGTATATTTGAGAAAATCTATTAAAAATGAATAAGAACACATCCATATCACTCGGAAATTATTTTGACCAATTCGTTCAAAGTAGCGTAGCTCAAGGAAGATTTAAAAATGTAAGTGAAGTTATTCGTGCTGGATTAAGACTTTTAGAAGAAGAAGAAAATAAAGTTATTGCTTTAAAAAATGCTATTCAGGAAGGAATTGATAGTGGAATAGCACACGATTTTAACCCAAAAAAACATCTTGAATCTCTAAAAGCAAAGAAACACTCGAATGGCTAACTACAAATTAACAAACAAAGCTGTTGAGGATTTGTCAAAAATTTGGGAATAAGTAACTAAATGTCGTGTTAAAAATTAAAAGAAGTGCTAAATTTTTTAAAATTTGTATCTTTGAAAAAAAGTTAATTATTATGGATTTACAATCAAGAAAAATAGAATTTATACAAGAATTTCTTAAAATCCAAAGCGAGGAGATAATTTCTCGACTTGAAAAAATGTTAAAAAAAGAAAACAAAGCATCCTATGAGCAAATATTTGAGCCAATGACTCAAGATGAATTGAATAAACGAATTGACCAATCGGAATCTGATTTCCAAAACAACCGATTTAAAAGTAGTTCTGAACTTTTAGCCAAATACGAATAATGTCTTTTAAAATTATTTGGTCTGAATTTGCCGAAACTCAGCTTGACGAAATTTATAAATATTACGAAAAGAAAGCAAACCCAAGAGTTGCCAAGAAACTTATTAAAGGAATTATTGATGAACCAAAAAAGTTAATAAAAGCTGCATTAATTGGACAAGAAGAAGAATTATTAAAACAAAGAAAACTTGAATATCGATATTTAATTTTCAAAAACTACAAACTGATTTATTCTGTAGATAATCAAAACGAATTTATAAAAATTGCCGATGTTTTTGATACTCGACAAAACCCCCCAAAACTGAAACGAACAAAATAATGCCAGTTGCCAGCAACGGCAATACAATCATCCCGATTACAATCAAGTCTTACCTCTTTCAGTCCCGAAATTTCGGGAGTCTTTTATCTTTTATTACAACCTACTAATCTTCTTCACCACTTTATTAGACTGAGCATCGGTTAGCTCTAACAAATAAATTCCTCTTGCTAAATCGCTCATATCTATACTAAACAATTGACTATTGCTTTCGCTGGTATAGATTAATTCACCTAATAAATTATAGAGTTTATAAGTTATATTAGAGGAGTAATTATTTGTAAGCTCAATAGTTACTATATTGCTAGTTGGGTTAGGATACACTTTTAATTGGTTGTCTAAAATTTCATCATTGGTGCTTAATATAACTGGGGTAAGTGAAACTGAATCAAAATAATAATAACCCCAAGTAAGAAACGGAGAGCCATAAATAAATATCGCCTCTGTATCATCGTCACTAAAAAAATTACCAATGGTAAGGTATTCCTCTCCACCCTCTGCAATAAAAGTTCCTGTTATTTGAGTCCAATTTTCTTCATCGAATATAACTTCTTCAGATTTTATTTGAGGAATTTCAGGAATAATCCCTATTTGACCGTTTCCTTCAACAATATAATCTGTAACAGCAACACCTATATTATTTATTGCTGCACCGTATTTATCAGCAAGAGATACATACATAGAAAATTCATATTCTTGACCTTCTATCAAGGGAGAAATTAATTGTACTTCTATATACTCCCTTTGATTAGAATCGCCTCCATTAGCACTCCCATAACAAAATAATCCTGCATACCCTTCCCCTTCAAAAGGATATTGAAAGCCTGTAATGTTATCAGGGACAGCTGCATTTGCACCTGCTGGAGCACAAGTATGATAAAAGTCTGGGGTAGCTACACCACTATTAGGGGTATTAAACCAAAAATCCACATAAAAACTACCTTGACTACTAGGACATTGATAATATTCTTCAAAACTTGGGTTAGGCACTAAGTTTTGGCTATTGACATTAATGATAATGGCTAATAAAAATAGAAGGAATGTAATTTTTTTCATAGAAATATAGATAGGATGCTAATGTATGAAAATATGTGAACTTAACAATATTTCATCTTACGTAAAATACGCACGGTTTCTTTATTGTTTAAATTGTAGCGATACTTATACTAACTCAACATTCTGATTATCAAAAACCACGTTAAAATGAATTTTTGCATTTAATGCTCTAAATACTTTCAAAATTGTTTCAAATCTTGCATCATTTAAGTTGTTTTCAATTTTCGATATTTGTGCTTTTTTTACACCTACTAATTTCCCTAATTGTTCTTGAGTAAGATTCCTTTCTTTTCGCACTTTTTTAATGGTTTCACCTAAAATATCAAGATTTAATTCATTTTCAAATTTATCTCTTTTTTGAGTTCCAATTTTCCCAATATGTTTGTTGATTAATGTATCTAGCTTTGTTGTTTTCATATTTTTATTTTTTAAGCTCATTAAAGTATTGTTTTCTTAATTTATCTGCTTTTTCCAGTTCTTTTTTTGGTGTTTTTTGTGTTTTCTTTTCAATTCCGTGTGTTGAAATTACCAGTGTATCTTTTTTATCCGTCTTATCCCAAAATGCAAATAATCTATATTGAGTTTTTTTGTATAAAGTTCTAAATTCCCATATTTCGTCAGTTAGTTTTTTAAAAAGCGTTTTATCATTAGTGATTTGAGATTTTTTTAAATTATAATATATCTTTTCACGTGCTTTTTCGTCTAACTTATTAAGGAATTCAACAGCATCATCTAAAAATTCAATTCTGTATTTTGGCTTCATTAATTATTCCTTTATTACAAAAATACAAAAGTTTCTTTAATAAGAAACAATAATTATTCCATTTTGTTATTTATAAGAAGATTGAACAACCTAACTATATTTCATCTTACGTAAAATACGTACGGTTTCTTTATACGAATTGTAAATTTCTACTCCCTTGGTTTTTAAAAAGGGTTTGGCTTCCAACAGCTTGTTTTTTGCTTCAGTAAAATCGTTTAAATAACAAATTAAATAAGTGGCAGGAAGGCTTTGTAAATCTTTTTCTTCAGAAGGCATTAAAGGGATTCCTTTTTTTAATTTTTCAACCAAAGCATTGTTGGCATTGTAAATATGATACAACGTTTTTTTATTGAATTGTGGCGGCTCAAAAATAAGTTGAGAATCTATTTGATAAGATCCATTTTCCTGAAAACTAATAATCACTTCCTCTAAAGGATAGTATTTATATTGGTTGTTAAAACCTAAATGCACATATTCGATAATTTTAAAATCGTCTTCTGAAAAAGAAATACTCACCTCGTCCAAAGTAGAATAAAACAAGCGTACTTGCTCGTTTATTAGCTCGATATCTACTCTTGAATAATGGGTTTTGTTTTTTACTTTCTTGGTATTTCCAGCCCAACAAACTACAAATTGCTCTTTAAAAACGTGGTAATGGGAATCTAAATCTTTATGCCGATGATTGATAAAATCAATCACGCCATCTAGTGTGTGTTCAATGTTGTTTTTTGCTTTATTTTCAATGGCTTTTACAATTTCTGAATTGACATCTTTTATTACAATATCAAAATTCTTGGGCATCGAAATACTACCATCTCTCATAAAAATACTTCCGCCCCAATATTTCCAGATGTTTTTTCGGAGGGAAGTGATTTCTTCCGTAGCACGAATCGTGACCAAACCTACTACTTTATCTGAAGGCAAATGCGGAAAAGCAACATTTTCATAAATAACCAAGGGTGGATTTGTTAAATAAGCATTGATGAGATTTTGGATTTTACTATCATCAAAAAAATCCACTCCTCGAATTTCATTGGCTTCATCTTCAACGCCAATCACGATAAAGCTATTGTTTTTCGGGTTGCTATTACTCAATGCACAAATGTGTTTTAGAAATTTTGCTTTTCCTTCTTTGGGGCCCAAATCTATCTTTCGTTTTTTATCATAGAAACTACTCTCATCGTTGTGAGCTAATAGGTTTTTTATGAGGAGGCGTTTGTTTATCAAAAGCTATTTTTTATTGTTATTTCTATGTCCGGTCGTCCCGACACATATCGGGAGCAGTCGAGGTCTATTTTAACTTAGTTTTTTTAGAAACCCCTCGACTGCACTTTGGCTTCGCTCAGTGACCACATTCGAGAAGACATTTTAGCCAATTTCAAATGATTTATAATATGCCATTTTTCACCGAATAAATACTAAAAATAGCAATAAAAAATCGAATATTTAATAGAAATAAATAATAACAAAATTTTTACATTTTTTAACCAACTGTTAACAACTATTTCCCAAAGAAAATCACAATTTAGCATTCCAATTTCCTACACACCTTTTAGGTTTGGTAATTTTGGAAAGGTTACATAAATAAGACACAAATGGAAGAAGAAACTACCGCTCTAGACATTGGAGCTTTAAATGAAAAAATAGAAAAAGAATCTGCCTTTATCGACATCCTTTCGATGGAAATGAACAAAGTAATCGTTGGCCAAAAACATATGGTAGAGCGTTTGCTTATTGGTTTGTTGGGTGGCGGACACATTTTATTAGAAGGAGTTCCGGGGCTAGCAAAAACCTTGGCGATTAATACGCTTGCAAAAGCGGTTCACGGTGATTTTAGTCGGATACAGTTTACACCAGATCTACTTCCTGCCGATGTAGTTGGAACGATGATTTACAACATGAAGGACAACGAGTTTAGCATAAAAAAGGGTCCGATATTCGCCAATTTTGTTTTGGCAGATGAAATAAATCGTGCTCCTGCAAAAGTTCAGTCGGCTTTATTAGAAGCCATGCAAGAAAAACAAGTGACTATCGGAGATACTACTTTTACCTTGGATAAACCGTTTTTGGTAATGGCAACACAAAATCCAATTGAGCAAGAAGGAACTTATCCATTACCTGAAGCACAGATGGATAGGTTTATGCTAAAGACCGTAATTAAATATCCGAAAATGGAAGATGAACAATTAATTGTTCGTCAGAATTTAAAAGGTAGTTACGAACAGGTGAATCAGGTAGTGACTTTAGAACAAATTTTAAGAGCACAACAATCGGTTCGTGAGGTTTATATGGACGAAAAGATTGAAAAATACATTTTAGACATCATTTTTGCAACCAGAAACCCTGAGAATTATAACCTAGCCGAATTAAATCCATTAATTAATTTCGGTTCTTCTCCAAGGGGAAGTATCAACTTAGCCATTGCTTCAAAATGTTACGCATTTATTAAGCGTCGTGGTTATGTAATTCCTGAAGATGTAAGAGCAGTAGTTCACGATGTACTCCGTCACCGTATTGGTATTACTTATGAAGCGGAAGCTGAAAATGTGACTTCAGAAGATATTATTAATAAGATTGTAAACGAGATTGAGGTACCATAAAATGTTTAACCGTTAAATAGTTTAACTGTTAAACAGAGTACAATTACACAATTCAACATTTCAACAAATTAACATCAATTGGACACAAAAGAACTTCTAAAAAAAGTACGAAAAATCGAAATCAAAACACGTCGTTTAAGCGATCACATGTTTGGTGGCGAGTATCACAGTACTTTTAAAGGTCGTGGAATGACTTTTAGTGAAGTGCGTCAATACCAATTTGGTGATGATGTAAGAAGTATCGATTGGAATGTAACCGCACGTTATAACGAGACTTATATTAAAGTTTTTGAAGAAGAACGAGAGTTGACTTTAATGCTAATTGTGGATATTTCTGGCTCAGAATTCTTCGGAACTGGCGGTCAGTTTAAAAATGAAATCGTTACTGAAATTGCAGCGACTTTGGCTTTTTCTGCGCTTCAGAATAACGATAAAATCGGACTTATTTTATTTTCAGATGAAATAGAATTGTTTATTCCTCCCAAAAAAGGAAAGTCTCACGTACTTAGGATTATTAGAGAATTAATCGAACATAAACCACAAAGTAACAAGACCGACATTGCGATGGCATTGAAATATTTTTCAAACATCATCAAGAAAAAAGCAATTGTTTTTGTGCTTTCCGATTTTATTACTGATGAATATCGAGAAACTTTAAAAATTGTTTCCAACAAACACGATGTTACTGGAATAAGAGTTTTCGATAAACACGAAGAGGAAATTCCAAACCTCGGAATGGTGCAAATGCAAGATCAAGAAACGGGTGAAATGGTATTGGTAAATACAGGTTCAAAAGGAGTTCGGAATCATTATAAAGCACATTATTTAGAAAAAGCAGGGTATTTTAAAGAATCGTTTCAGAAAAGTGGCGCGGGATCATTAAGTTGCCGAGTTGACGAAAGTTATGTGAAGAAATTGTTGGGTTATTTTAAAAGGAGGTGAGTAAAGTATTAAGTATAGAGTAAAGTAGTAAGAAAAGAGAGAAGAGAATAAAGAAATTAGATGTTAGAATTAAGACAAAATATTAATAGTACGTCATTGTGCAACACATTGCGGAATCTCACTATCGTATCTATATTTTTATTAGGAGTTTCATCATTCTCCCAAGTAACCACTTCCATAGACACCACCACCATTCGTATTGGCGAAGAGATTCTTTACACCATTCAAGTGGAGGCAGATTCTACAGATTTAGTGATGTTTCCTGAAGGGCAAACCTTTAAACCTTTAGAGGTAATTGAGTCTTATAAAATAGACACCACAAGACTTCAAGACAAGATAAAACTTATAAAAAAATACGGCTTAACACAATTTGATTCAGGTACTTATACTATTCCCAGACAACGAATTGTCATTAATAATAAGCCCTTTAATACCGATTCTGTTAGGGTAGAAGTTTTCAATGTTTTGGTGGATACGACCAAGCAGAAAATGTTTCATATCAAACCGGCTTTGGAAGTGAAAGAACTCCCTTTTGATTTTGAAAAAGCTGCTTATTGGTTGCTTCCGATTTTAGTTATAATAGGAATTGGAATCTTATTGTTTTTCAGAAGAAGAAAAAAGAAACGAGAAGAAGCCGAACAACAACTTCCGCCTTATGAAGAGGCGATTGAAGCACTGAAAGAACTAGATCATTCTCACTATTTAAAAAATGATAATTCAAAAAGATATTATTCAGAATTAACCGAAATTCTAAAAAGATATATTGGTCGTGAGGTAGATGATTCTGCTTTGGAAAGTACTTCCAACGAGTTAATCGAACGATTAATTTTACATAAAGATTCAGGTAATTTTGACTTTGATACCGAAACCATTAAAAAGATTGATGCCATTTTAAAACGTGCCGATTTAATCAAATTTGCCAAGATGAAGGAGCAAGAAGGTCAGGCAAAAGTAGATCGTTCTGTGGTGGAAGAAATTATCAACGAAACCAAAGAAATTATTCCGGAACCTACCGAAGAAGAGCTACTTAAAAATGCCATTTACTTAGAAGAACTTCGGAAAAAAGCACTTAAAAGAAAACGAATTAAAATTGCTTTAGGAGCTGTTGTAACGGTAATTTTGGCTGCAGTAATCTTCGGAAGTATTAAAGGTTTCGACGAATTAAAAGACAAAACTCTTGGTAATAAAATGAGAGACCTTTCGGAAGGAAGATGGATAAAAAGTGAATACGGTTCGCCATTAATTATTGTTGAAACTCCTGAAGTTTTGGTAAGAGTTGAAGATTCATTAATTCCAAATTCACAAGTGATTAAACGTAAAAGTGTTTTTTCTTATGGACAGATTACCGATCCGCTTTATGTGATGGTGAATTCCATTCAGTTTAACCAAGAACAAAAATTAGAATTGGAATCTTCGCTAGATATGATGTTGACTCTCCTTGAAAAAGCGGGAGCTAAAAATTTGGTCGTAAAACGAGACGATTTTAAAACCGAAAAAGGAATTGAAGGCATCAAGGCCCACGGTGATTTTCACGTAGAAGTTTCCGAAGGAAAAGTATTAAAGAAAAAAAGTTCTTACGAATTATTACTATTTGCGCAAGAAAACGGATTGCAAGAAATCTTAATAGTATATCAAGATGATGGGCGATTTGCAGAAGACATAAAAGATCGAATTATCAACTCAATCGAGTTAGAAATAACACCAGAAACAAAAAAGAAAGATGGGCAGTAATTTCGAATTTGTAAATCCACAATTGTTCTGGTTACTTTTAGTAATTCCAGCATTATTGCTATGGTTTTTTTGGAAACGAAAACAACAAACGGCTACCCTAAAAATTTCAAGTTTACAAGGTTTTAAAACTTCCAAAAATTGGTTGGCAAAATTACGACCACTATTATTTGTACTTCGATTATTGGCTGTGTCTTTAATTATTGTGGCAATGGCGCGACCAAGAACGGTAGATGAATCTACTAGGATTAAAACCACCAAAGGAATCGACATCGTCATTGCGATAGATGTTTCCGCAAGTATGTTGGCGAGGGATTTAAAACCCAACCGATTAGAAGCATTGAAAAACGTGGCTTCCAGATTTATTCAAGCAAGACCCAACGACCGTTTAGGCTTGGTAGAATATGCAGGAGAAAGTTACACAAAAACACCTTTAACAAGTGATAAAAATATTGTACTTTCTTCATTAAAAAGCATAAAATACAACACCATAATAACAGGAGGAACAGCAATTGGTATGGGATTGGCAACTTCGGTAAATAGATTAAAAGAAAGTCGAGCCAAAGGAAAAGTAATCATATTATTGACTGATGGAGTGAATAATTCAGGTTTTATAGATCCTAAAATTGCAAGTGAATTGGCAGTGGAATTTGGTATTAAAGTTTATACCATTGGATTGGGATCTAACGGAATGGCATTATCGCCCATCGGAATTTTACCAAATGGGCAATTCCAATACGGAAATGTACAAGTAGAAATAGATGAAGATTTATTAAAACAAATTGCAGAAACCACCGGCGGAAAATATTTTAGAGCGACCAGTAATACCAAGTTAGCTCAAATATATGAAGAAATAAATAAATTAGAAAAAACCGAAATAGAAGAAACCAAGTTTAAAAGCTATGACGAGTTATTTAGACCATTAGTGCTTTTTGCATTTGGTTTATTATTGTTTGAATTGTTATTGCGATATACTTTGTTTCGGAGTTTTGTATAATGGAATTATCCTTCAGGGTTTTGAAAACCTTATAAGTGTTTGTTAAAAGAAAGGTTGCTAAGTGATTTTCCATAGGAAATCATATCGAAGTAACCGGAAGAGAAAAAAATTAAAAAGATACCCGCCTGCGCGGGCAGTTTATGTACCAATTAGAAAAACCAATATTCTTTTACTTACTATTCGCCATTGCAGGGCTAATGGTGTTATTTCTATTGGTGTTACTTTGGAAAACACACACTCAGAAGAAATTCGCCCATATTAAAGCTCTTAAGTCTTTAAGTCCAGATAAATCAAAATTTAAACCTTGGCTAAAAGTAATTGTACTTTCTTTAGCGATTGCAAGTATAAGTTTGGCATTGGTTAATCCAAAAATTGGGACTAAGATTGAAACCGTAACAAGAGCAGGAGTCGATGTTGTTTTTGCATTGGATGTTTCTAAAAGTATGTTGGCTGAAGATATTGCACCCAACCGAATAGAAAAATCCAAACAATTAATCACACAAATTATTAATAGTTTGGGTGGCGACCGTGTTGGGATTATTGGTTATGCAGGATCTGCTTTTCCACAAGTACCAATAACAACTGATTTTTCAACTACTAAATTGTTTTTAAGCAGTATGAATACCGACATGGTTTCATCACAAGGTACTGCGATTACCGAAGCAATAAAAATGGCAGAAACTTATTATAACGATGAAGATCAGGTTAATAAAGTGCTTTTCATTATTTCAGATGGTGAAGATCACGAAGGAAATATTTCAGCAATTGTAAATGAAGCTTCAAATTCAGGAATTAGAATTTTTACTATTGGTGTAGGTTCTGTAAAGGGTGCGCCAATTCCTATTAAGCGAAACGGAATTTTACAACATTACAAACGTGATGAGAATAACGAACAAGTGATAACTCGTTTAAATACCAAAACACTTACTCAAATTGCTAATGGGGCTCACGGAAAATACATTGACGGAAGCAATACCAAAGAAGTGATTGAAGAAGTGACCCGTATTTTAAACGGTATGAATCAAAAAGATTTTGAAGCCAAACAATTTACCGATTTTAAAGATCGTTTTCAATGGTTTTTAGGTTTAGCCTTATTGTTATTGGTGTTAGATGTGCTTCTTTTAGAACGAAAAACAGCATGGATTAAAAAATTAAATCTGTTTAATGAACACTAAAAAAAGAAATAAGACTGCTTCGCTTTAAAACAAAAAATAAAAGACTTGATTGTAACAATCGAGTAAATAAAATTTTAAGTTATAGTGATTTTAGAAAAAAATTAATAATAAAAACAGCTAAGTTTACGGTGTATTATTTTAATCAATATTTAGCCACTAAATTAATGGTAGTACAAAACATAAAATACAATCCTTTTTCTCCGAGAATCCCGATAACTATCGGGACTGTGGATCTCTGTGAATCTCTGCGTAATAATTTTTCTATTATCCTTGTATTATTAGTATGTTTTTCTACTTCAATAATCGCCCAAGAAGACAAAGAAAAACAAAAGATTCTACGACAGTCGGAAGAAATGGTAAGTAAGGCAAATTCAGAAATACTAAAAGGAGATTTTTCTATTGCTGAAGCAAATTACCGGCAAGCAATTTCCTTAAATCCAAAAGACGATACCGCAAAATACAACCTTGGAAATGCTTATTACAACAAAGAAATGAACGGTGTTGCGATGAATCGTTTTAAGCAAGCAGCTTCGGTTGCCGATTCAAAAGAAGACAAACACAAGGCTTTTCATAATTTAGGAAACACCTATATGAATGAGAAGAAATACCAAGAAGCAGTAGAATCGTATAAAAATGCCCTTCGGAATAATCCAAAAGACGAAGAAACTCGTTACAACTTAGCTTTAGCAAAAGAATTGTTGGAAGATCAAGAAAAAAATGGTGGTGGCGGAGACGATAATAAAGATCAAGACGATAAAAAGGAAGAAAATAAAGACCAACAACAAAACGAGAATAATAAGAAGGACGGAGACGACGGAGAAGATAAAAAGGAACAAGATAAAGGTGACGAGGAGCAAGACAAAAAAGAAGGAGATAAAGACAAAGATAAAGGAAAACCCGACGAGCCAAAAGAAGACAAGCAAAAACAAAAACCTCAACAGCAACAGCCTGGAAAATTATCGCCACAGCAAGTGAAAAACTTGTTAGAAGCAATGAACAATGAGGAAAAGAAAGTTCAAGACAAAATAAATGCCAAAAAACAAAAAGGAGCTAAAGTGAAATCTGCAAAAGATTGGTAATGAAATATAGAATTATCTATACATTTTTATTTTTTCTGAGCTTTGGGTTATCACAAGCTCAAGTAACTTTTGTTGCCAAGGTTAGTAAAAAAACGTTGGGAATTAATGAGCGTTTACGAGTAGATTTTGAAATGAACCAAGACGGAGATAATTTTGTTCCTCCAAATTTTGAAGGATTTAATGTAGTTGGCGGTCCCAATCAATCTATTAGTAATTCGTGGATAAATGGTAAAAGAAGTTTCTCAAAAACCTATTCCTATTATTTATCTCCTAAAAAACAAGGTGCTTTTACTATCAAACAAGCCTCTATTGAAATTAAAGGAGAAAGATATAAAACTACTCCTTTAAAAGTGTTAGTTACCGCAGCGGTTACCAAACCGAAAGATGGTAACAGCGCTGATTATATAGCAAGTGAGAATGTACATTTAGTTGCAGAAGTATCCAATTCAAATCCCTATTTAAACGAAGCAATTACCGTAGTTTATAAATTATATGTTTCAAATAATGTAAGTATTACCAGAAGTTGGCGAGAAATAGATTCGCCCAAGTATGCTGATTTTTGGAGTCAGAATATTGATAATAAAGGGAAATCTCAAATTTATGAAGGCGCCTATCAAGGAAAATCTTATCGCTATGTAATTTTAAGAAAAGCAATTTTATATCCTCAAAAAACGGGGGAGTTAATTATTGAACCACTAACACTCGATGTACCGATAGATGTTCAAGGAAATACTAGAGATATTTTTGGTCGAAGAAGAATGACTCGTGTAAACAGAACCATTTCTGCTGGAAAACGAACCATTAATGTAAAACCATTTCCATTAAAAGGAAGACCAGATAATTTTTCGGGAGCTGTTGGAGATTTTCAGTTTAATGTAACTACCAATAAAACGATTTTAAACGCTAATGAATCGTTAGAGTTAATTACTAAAGTTTCTGGAAACGGGAATTTAAAATTATTCGATTTACCAACCATAACACTTCCGAGTTCGTTGGAAGTTTATGAGCCTGTTCGGAATGATAAAGTGACGACTAATATAAAAGGAATGAGAGGATATATTTCTCAAACTTACACCGTCATTCCACAATACAAAGGTAATTATCCAATTCGTCCTATTACATTTTCATATTTTGATCTAAAGTCTAATCGCTATAAAACCATTTCTTCTGAAGAGATAATTATTAATGTAGAAAATGGTCCATTACCAAATCAAAACACCAAGAAAACCGTTACAAAAGGTAATAATAAAGAGGTTGTTATTGCCAATGACCAATTTAAATACATTCAATTAGCGGCAAATTTAAAATCGGTTAATCAACCTGTATTTTTTAAATCGAAATTATTTTGGTGGTTAACAGGATCACCGTTTTTACTTATTCCAATTTTTATTTTAATAGGAAATAGCCGAAGAAAACGTTTAAGTGATGTAGATGGAAAACGACTTCGGAAAGCAACAAAACTGGCAAAGAAATATTTATCGGAAGCAAAAAAGAATCTAGGAAAACAAGAAGCATTTTATGAAGCTTTAGAACGTGCATTGCATAATTATTTAAGAGCTAAATTAGACATTGCTACTTCAGAGTTTTCAAAAGAAAAAATTACCACATTACTTTCAGAAAAAAGTGTAGAAAAAGAAGTGGTTTCAGAATTTATAGGTTTATTAAAAAGTTGTGAGTTTGCACGATATACGCCTACTTCAAACGTTACTATTAAGCAAGATTATGAAAAAGCAGTAAGTGTGATTTCGAGTATTGACAAACAATTTACTAGTTAAGAATTACAAGTTATGAGTGCAGAGTTAAAAGTTAGGAGTTATTTTAAAACAGTTATGGTTGTCATGATTGTTGTGCTTTTCTCTATGCCTATTTTCGCTCAAAACGGCCCTCTTTTTGAGCAAGGCAAAGCGCTTTATAAAGCTGAAAAATACCAAGAAGCCATCAATTCTTGGATGAAGATAATAGATAACAAAAAACAATCGGCATCATTATATTACAATTTGGGAAATGCTCATTATAAACTAAATAATATTGGTCCAAGCATTTATTATTACGAAAAAGCATTGTTGCTGAATCCAAATGATAGTGATATAAAAAACAATCTTGCTTTTGCTGAAAACGCTCGGGTTGATGCTATCGACCCTTTACCAAAAACTATATTTTATAAATGGTATCACCGCGTTTCATCAGTGCTAACTTTTGATGGCTGGGCGATTGCTTCGGTTGTATTTTCAATAGGATTTGTACTTTTATTTTTATTGTATTATTTCTCCTATTCCGAAGGTAAAAAACGCTTGTTTTTTGTTACTGCTTTGGCTTCAATTTTGTTATTAGGAATGTCATTCTCAATGGCATATTCTACCTTTGAAGATGCAATTAAAAACCAACCTGCAATCATTTTTTCTGAAAGTATCGAAGTTAAAGATGGTCCAAGTTTAGGAAATGAAACTTCATTTACCCTTCACGAAGGAACCAAAGTTCAGATTATTGAACGAGATTCTGATTGGGTTCAAATTCAAATTGCCAACGGAAAAGATGGTTGGATTCCTTTATCAGATTTAAAAGAATTATAGTTTTAGCCTATATGTTTTTCAACTTGTTTATTGGGTATTATCCACATTATTGCTACAATTAAATAACAAATAGCTCCGAGTATTGGATTAACAAAACAAAGGGCGATTCCTATTAAATAAAGACTCATTGAAATATACGCTTTGTTTTGATTGGTATAGGCTTTTTGCATCGCTTCATCGTCTTTGTGAAGCTTTAGTATTAATCGATGAAGTATAAAATAAGCAATTCCACTCATAAATAATATAATGCCGTAATACACTACGGGCACTAACATTAAATGCTCTTCTCCTATCCAAGAAGTTGCAAAAGGAATTAAGGACAACCAAAATAACAAATGCATATTTGCCCATAATATTTTACCATTTACCTTTTTGGTAATTTGAAATAAATGATGATGATTGTTCCAATAAATACCAATATAAACAAAGCTTAAAACATAACTTACAAATACTGGTAAAATTGGAACAAGTGCTTCCCAAGTCATTTCTTTTGGAGCACGAAGTTGCATCACCATAATGGTAATAATAATTGCTAGAACTCCATCACTAAATGCTTCAAGTCGGTTGGTTTTCATAATTAATCTTCTTCAATTAAAACACCCATTTTTCCCATTTGATAATCACGCATGGCTTCCAATATTTCGGTTTGATTGTTCATTACAAAAGGACCACTTTGTGATACTTTTTCGTTGAGAGGTTTTCCGTTAAGCAGTAAATATTGGGAATCTTCGGTGAATGTTAGAGTGATTTCATTTCCTTCATCTTCAAAGATAACAAGGTTTTCAGCGTCAATAAAACCATAACCTGTAATTCGCATGGTTCCATTAATTAAGTAGAGCATCGTGTTGAATCCTTCAGGAATTTGATAGGTTTCTGTTCCGCCCTTTTCTGCATTTCCCCAAAGAATTTGAAGTTCACTTTCTGTAGGCAAATCGCTTTTTGTATTATTAAAACTTCCAGCAATCACTTTTGTTTTTACTTTATTATCTTCGGAAACAACAACGTGAATTTGCTCTTCGGAAAGATGACGATAATATGGCTCTTTCATTTTACTTTCAGCAGGACTATTAATCCAAAGTTGAATAATTTCCTGAGTTCCATTTCTTTGAGCTAATACTTCCGAAGGTCGTTCACTATGAACTATCCCAGCACCAGCATTCATCCATTGTACTTCTCCTATTTTAGCAATTTGACTATTTCCACGACTGTCCCGATGATGAATTTCACCATCAATAATAAAAGTTACGGGAGAAAAACCACGATGTGGATGCGGACCAATTCCTTGTATTCTAGCAGGACGGTCATTAAAATATTGTGTTTTTAGATGATGAACCAATAAAAAAGGATCAACCCGATTCACTTTTTGAGTGGGTAAAGATTGTTTTACAGGTGTCCCTCCCATATCAATCTCTACAGAAGGCAACAGTGTTTTTACCTGTTTTAAAATAGTTTCCATAGGATTAATTTAATTGAAGTGAATCTATTTTTTCGTTGATTTTCTCTTCTGTTTTTTCTTTAACCTGGTCTATTAATTCTTCTGGAAATTCAATATCCTCCACTGTTTCCATTAAATCTGGAAGTACCATAGGAGCCAGTGCTATCATAGGCTTATAAAGGATAGAGTCTTTTGTTTTTTCTTCAGAAATCACATAATTTGTAGTGTTCCATTGATTAAAAAACATAAAAACCACACTGATAATAAAAGCGATAATCAAGACATTAAAAACGCCACCCAGTAATTTATTGAAAATACCCAGAAAGGCAAAATCGGCTAGCTTGGTTAAGAATTTTCCTGCCCAATTTATAACAACAACAACCGCAATAAAAGTAACCAATCTTGCTACAATATTGCTAGTTTGTTTACTCCAATCAAACCAATTAATTATATATTTTGCAGCATACTCCGAAAAATAGATAGCCGCAATAACTCCTAACACCAAACCGATTAAGGAGGCTAAAGTAACAAAAAGTCCTTTTTTCATACCTCGTATAAATGCAAAGACTAATATGATTCCTAAAACGATATCGAAAATATTCATAAATGGATTTTAGGGTAAAGATAGTGTTTCGTTATATGAATGTCAATTCTGAATAAGAATGTATCTTTGTAGCAAATAAAAAAAGCAGGTATTAAATAATAAGATACCTGGTTTAATTAAAAGAGATTCTCGTTTTCACGAGGAATGTTATGGCAAGAGACGAAGAATTAAAAAAACAATGGAACGAAGTGGTTACTTTACTTAGTAATCAGTTTGCAGATGGAGACACTTTAGATTTAGATTCGATTATTTATATTATCGGACTTCAAGAAAAAGGAAATCTTAAGAAAATTTATGGGAAAGACGATAAGCTTAATTTAATGCATATCGCAATTTGCAGACTTTTAGAACCTTTTGGGTATTATGCTTTCGATTATTTTGATGAAGAAGGCTGGCCTCATTATCAGATTTTAGAACAACTTCCTCCTTTAAAAGCAGGAGAACAAAGTGTGTTGATGAAAGAGGCTATTGTTCAATATTTTTTAGAGAAAGAAGTGATAAAATAAGAATTAAGACCGCCCTAAAAAGGGCTTTAAGACATAAGAGTTAAGACTTGAACATTGGTAAATTAAAAAATTTGGGTTTTGAAACAAGATTAAAGAGAATTTGATTAAGTAAAAGGGTTGAAGTAAACGAAATTAAATTCTAAACGAGTAATAACAAAAAAGATTTTTCAACAGGATGTATCGAAGCAAACGAAAGGTTGAGAAGTTCTAAATTTTTCCATTCTTGTCATAGCGAGGCACGAAGCTATCTTTATAAAACCTCAAAAGATTATTTCGTCGTAAAAAACTCCTCGTAAAGACATAAGGATCAACTTCAGCCCCGACGCTTCGGGGTTTTACAATACGCCCTGTATTCATTTCTCTCTTTTTTTATTGCAACACCAATAGTAAAAACGTAATTTTGCAAACTGTTTACCATAAGTTATGATTGATAAAATAAAAGAACATATTGCAGAAGTTGAGGCGTTTGTAGCAAACTCTCACGATGAAATCGAAACGTTCCGAATTAAATATTTAGGAAAAAAAGGCTTATTGAACGATTTTTTTGGGGAGTTTAAAAATGTTCCTAACGAACTAAAAAAAGAATTTGGACAAACTATCAATCAATTAAAAACGGTTGCTACAGAAAAAGTAAATTCCTTAAAAGCATCTTTGTCTAATGAAGAAGAAACCAAAGGAATTTACGGAGATCTAACTCGCCCAGGAGAACCTATTGAATTAGGTTCCAGACATCCAATTTCTATCGTAAAAAACAAGATAATCGATATCTTTTCACGTATTGGTTTCAATGTTTCTGAAGGGCCAGAAATTGAAGACGATTGGCATAATTTTACTGCACTGAACCTTCCTGAGTATCATCCAGCACGTGATATGCAGGATACTTTTTTTATTGAAAAAGACCCAGATGTTTTGTTACGAACGCATACTTCATCGGTGCAAGTCCGTTATATGGAAAACAACAAGCCCCCAATTCGTACTATTTCTCCAGGAAGAGTTTATCGTAA
This sequence comes from Flavobacteriaceae bacterium, assembly GCA_021648265.1. Lineage (GTDB taxonomy): Bacteria > Bacteroidota > Bacteroidia > Flavobacteriales > Flavobacteriaceae > Marifrigoribacter. Next base: position 18,060 of record JAKITD010000019.1, read on the forward strand.
TGAAGCAATTTCGGCTAGATCGCATTGTTTTTTCCATCAAGTGGAAGGATTGTACGTAGATAAAGGAGTGAGTTTTGCAGATTTAAAGCAGACATTACAATACTTCACAACAGAAATGTTCGGGAAATCTAAGATTCGTTTACGTCCGTCCTACTTCCCGTTTACCGAGCCAAGTGCTGAGGTAGATGTGTATTGGGGATTGGAAACAGAAACCGATTATAAAATGACAAAAGGAACCGGTTGGTTAGAAATTATGGGCTGCGGAATGGTAGATCCTAACGTACTTAAAAACTGTAATATAGATCCTGAAGTATATTCAGGTTTTGCCTTTGGAATGGGAATAGATCGTATTGCATTATTACTCCACCAGATTCCAGATATTCGTATGTTTAGTGAAAACGATGTGCGTTTTTTAGAACAGTTTAAGAGTTTGTAAATTTAATGTCTTTGCTAACAATGCAGGAGTGTGGCAATCTTTTAAACATATCGTTAAACATCTTGAGATTACTTCGTCACTCGTGCCTCGATTCTCGTAAAGACACATAACAATCCTTTTTCTTATGAAAAAAGACATCAAAATTCCAATAGCAGAAAATGTTCAAATAATTGCCACCAAAGAGTGGGATAAAGATTTTCTTGCCCAACATTGGAATGTATATTTAATTAATAATCGAGAAGACAGAATTGAATCTGTTCTGGTTCTTTCTAGAGGAAAAAGTAAAGACAAAAAAACCTCAACATTACGTCACGGTTTGGGAAATTTACCTCCGCATACCGGAGCAAAAGTTGAATTTATAGCAGAAGAAGTTTTCAGTTTTACCAACGAATATATCGTTACATTTTTTGCAGAAGGAAAATTATTTGATCGCACTTTTATATTTGAACCACAAAGTATTTCAGAAGAAAATACTGTCTTTATTGATTTAATTGGACAAGATTGTGTCTTAGCAAAATAGTTAATCCAACTTATCTGTTAACTCTTTAAATACTTTTCTAGCATCTTTATTGTTATAAAGTATATCGTAAACCGCATCTATAATTGGTGTTTTCGCCGTTTTCTCTTTTTCTTGATTTAGTTTGTAAGCACTTTTGGCGGCATAATAACCTTCGGCAATCATACTCATTTCCATTTGGGCACTTTTTACGGTATAGCCTTTTCCAATCATCGTTCCGAACATTCGGTTTCGACTAAACATAGAATATCCTGTCACCAATAAATCACCTAAATAGGCAGAACCATTGATGTCGCGTTTCATTTTATAAACACGTTTTACATATTTTTTCATTTCCCGAATTGCATTACTCATCAACACGCTTTGAAAATTATCACCATACCCTAAACCGTGAGCAATTCCGGCAGCGATTGCGTAAATGTTTTTTAGCATTGCGGCATATTCGGTACCAATTACATCTTCACTTAAGGAACATTTAATATAATCACTACTTAGGTTATCGGCTACAATTTGCGCTTTTTCTTGATCGGCACTAGCGATGGTTAAATAAGACAGACGCTCCAAAGCAACTTCTTCCGCGTGACAAGGACCTGTAATTACACCAATATTTTTAAACGGAATTTTTAAATTGGTATAAAAATGATCCCCAACAATTAAGCTTGTTTCTGGAACGATCCCTTTAATGGCTGAAAAAATAACTTTGCCTTTTATATTGACCGTTAGTTTTTCTAATTCTTTATATAAAAATGCCGATGGAATAACAAAAATAAGATAATCGGCATAGGAAGCCATTTCATTAATGTCATTACTTAACTTTAATTTATCAATATCAAACTCTACCGAAGACAGATAATTAGGGTTGTGCTTATCTTTTTTTAAATACTCAATTGCAGAAGTATTTCGCATATACCAACCCACTTCATCTAAGTTTTCACACAACATTTTTACAATAGCTGTTGCCCAACTTCCCCCTCCAAAAACTGCAAACTTTAGTTTATTTGACATAAATTATCTTTATAAGTTCAAAAATACGGAAATTAGATTTCTTAAACTATTGCCTAAAAAAGTTGTTTCACAAATAAGAGTATTGTTTAATCTATATTTGTAATGTTCTGCAATAAAAATAGAACTATGATAAAAATAGTAATACCACTTCCTAATTATGGATTTGACCCTACGGAAACTTCAATTCCTTGGAAACTGTTTACTGAAAATAATATTCAAGTATATTTTGCAACTCCTAATGGTAAAAAAGCAGCTTGTGATGTTATTATGTTAACTGGGAAAAGACTTGGAGTTTGGAAGAGCTTATTGAAAGCCAGAAAAGATGCCCAAGAAGCCTATCAAGAAATGAAAGAAACTTCTTTGTTTGTAAATCCACTAACTTATGATGAAATAAGAGAAAAGGATTTTGATGGTATTTTTCTTCCAGGAGGACATGACAAAGGAGTTATAGAATATTTAGAATCGCCCGTTTTACAAAAAATTATTCCAGACTTTTTTAATTCAGATAAAAAAATTGCAGCTATTTGTCATGGAGTTATTCTTTTAGCAAAAAGCAAAAACTCAAGTGCAGGGAAATCAGTATTATATAATTTTAAAACTACAGCATTATTAAAATCTCAAGAGTTATTAGCCTATAATTTAACAAGATTCTGGTTAAAAGATTATTATTTAACCTACCCAAAATTGACGGTAGAAGATGAAGTTAAAAGTGTACTGGAAAAGAAAACAAACTTTATTTATGGCCCAAAACCGCTCTTTAGAGACCGTAAAGATAATTTAAGGGCTGGATTTTCATTAAGAGATAGAAATTACATTTCGGCAAGATGGCCTGGTGATATTTATAACATTTCTTATAAGTTTATTGAAATGTTAAAAGAATCATAGTATAAATAACTATTTATAAAAATTCATCTCATCCAAATATTCCCAAACATTTTTAGGCAACATTGGACGAATATTATTTCCTGAAGCAATATTTTTTCTAATAAAAGTGGACGATATTTCTACGATTGGAGCGTTTACTTTTGTAATATTATTGTGATTTGAAAATTGGATTTTGGTCGTTTCTACCGAAACCCTCGGATACACATAAATAGCAAATCGTTCCAAAATAACTTCATAATTTTTCCATTTATGAAGGCTCTTCAAATTATCTTCGCCCATAATTAAACAGAACTCTTTGTCGGGATATTTTTCTTCTAATACCGCTAAGGTTTTTACAGTGTAATTGGGTTGGGGTAAATCGAATTCAATATTACTTGCTTGTAGTTTTGGATAACCTTCTATAGCAATCCGTACCATTGCTAAACGGTGAATATCATCAAGCAAAGTTTTCTTTTTTTTATGTGGATTGTGTGGTGTTACAACTAACCAAATTTCATCCAAATCAGAATGTTCCGCTAAATAGTTGGCAATAATTAAATGCCCCACATGAATGGGATTAAAGGTTCCGAAAAATAATCCTACCTTTTTTTGCATTTACTTTTTAATAAAATTTAAAACCATTTCTTTAGATTCTTGGAGGGCGGTTTCTAATACTTTATTTTCGATTATATAATCAAACTGTGGTGCAGTTGCTAACTCTACCGAAGCTTTTGCAATTCGCATATTAATTTTTTCTTCGCTTTCGGTTTTGCGTTTTTTTAATCTTATTTTTAGCTCATCAACACTTGGAGGTTTTACAAAAACAGCCAAAGTCTCTTTGGGGTATTTCTTTTTAATCCTAAGTCCACCAACCACATCAATATCAAATATTACATTTTTTCCTTTTGCCCAAATACGTTCGATTTCGGTTTTTAAGGTTCCATAAAAATTATCGCGATAGACTTCTTCCCATTCTAAAAAATCATGATTTTTTATATGTTGCTTAAACTCTTTTAAATTGATAAAATAATAATCGGTTCCGTGAATTTCTTCGGCTCTAGGTTCTCTGGAAGTACAAGAAACAGAAAAATCTAAATTCAATTCCTCTTGCTTTAATAAATACTGTACAATGGTTGTTTTTCCACTTCCTGAAGGTGCCGAAAAAACAATTAATTTTCCTCCTTTCATTACAATACGTTTAAAGTTTGTTCTTTAATTTTTTCCAATTCATCTTTCATCTGAACCACCAATTGTTGCATGGGAGCGTGATTGGATTTTGAGCCAATGGTATTGATTTCTCTTCCTATTTCTTGACAGATAAAACCTAATTTTTTTCCGTTAGAATCACCTGAATTTATTGCTTCATTAAAGTAGTTTAAATGGTTTTCTAAGCGCACTTTTTCTTCGGTGATGTCATATTTTTCGAGGTAATAAATCAATTCTTGCTCAAAACGATTTTCATCTACATTTTCATTTAAATCTTCTACGGATTTTCGCAATCGGTCTTTTACAATATCGATACGATCGCTGTCAATTTCGATTACTTTTTCTAATAGTTCTGCAATGGTTTTAGAGCGCATCATAGAATCGTCTGCCAATACTTTTCCTTCATCACTTCGGTATTTGTTGATGTCGACTAGGGCTTCAGAAATGGCTTCAGAAATACTTTTAAATTCATCTTCTTCAATTTCTTCACGTTCCGTTTTCATAGTGTCTGGCATTCGCATTGCCATTTTTAATAATTCTGTTTTATTAGCATCTACAATAGTTGACAACTGATTCATATATTGTTGTACCACACTATTATTTACTTTTGAAGTGGTTTCTTCACCGGTAATTTCAACAAACAGATTAAAATCTACTTTCCCGCGAATCAATGATTTTGAAATCATTTTTCGCATTTCCAATTCTTTCACTCGATACGAGGAAGGTACACGCGTATTGATGTCGAGGTTTTTACTGTTAAGCGATTTTATTTCGACTGTAATTTTTTTGGTTGGCAATTGTAAAACGGACTTACCGTAGCCTGTCATGGACTGAATCATATTCGAATATTTATAGCAATGCAAAGGTACTAAAATTGGGTGGGAGTACTATGTTTTGTTTTAACTTCTGAATAAATTGAAATGATTTTACTCGTGAAAATAATTTCAAAAAAGAACTACGCTTTAACTTTTATGACAAATATCATTTTAAAAACAGGTAGCTAATTGCATCTTTACTTTTTAAACTAAATTAACTAATTCTGTAGCTAAAGTGCAGGTTTTCAGCTATATTTATCCAATAAAACAAATCTATGCCCATAAAAAGCTACTTAGCACATCCTCATAAAGATAAAAAAGACGAACTTTTTAAAGCATTGTCATCAATAGAACAATGCGAAGTAATTCCTGCCGAAAATAAAGACTTACTCATATTAATTACCGACACTCAAAATAATTTTGAAGAAGATACTCTAAAAGAAAAATTGGAAACCATAACGAGTTTAAAATTACTAGCAATGGTTTCAGGATTCAATACACCTAAAAACACCTAATATATTATGTACACATCTGTATTAACCGATAGGCGAAGTTTTATTAAAAGAATGGCATTATTGTCAGCAATGACCGCTGCAGCAACAATGTTTCCAGGAATATTATTTGCCGAAGAACAAGAAAGAGGGCTGCCAAAAAATGGAAATTTAGATTGGAAAAAAGCACCTTGTAGATTTTGTGGCGTAGGTTGTGGCGTTTTGGTAGGTATTGAAAACGGAAAAGCAGTTGCTGTAAAAGGAGATCCAAAATCTGAAGTAAATAAAGGGCTCTGTTGTGTAAAAGGATATCACTCCGTAATAGCAATGTATGGCAAAGACCGATTAACAAAACCATTAATAAAGAAAAACGGAAAATATGTAGAAACCTCTATGAAAGAAGCATTAGATTTAATTGCTTCTAAAATGAAGGAAACCATCAAAGATTATGGTAAAGATGCTGTTTCAATTTACGGCTCAGGACAATGGACAATTCCTGATGGTTATGTAGCATCAAAATTATTTAAAGGTTGCATTGGCACAAATAATGTAGAGGCAAACGCTAGATTATGTATGGCAAGTGCCGTAACAGGATTTATGACCTCATTTGGTATGGATGAACCTATGGGATGTTATGAAGATATAGATTATGCCGATGTTTTTGTGTTATGGGGAAATAATATGGCAGAAATGCACCCTGTTTTATTTTCTAGAATGTTAGACCAACGCTCCAAACGAAACATAAAAATAATAGACCTTGCTACACGAACAACTCGTACAAGTAAAGCATCCGACCGATCCATTATATTTGAACCTCAAACAGACTTAGCAATAGCCAATGCTATTTGTTATGAAATTATTAAAAACGGTTGGGTAAATAAATCTTTTGTAGAAAAACACTGTAATTTTAGTAAAGGTCTTACAAATATAGGGTACGGATTAGAAGACAAATTCAAATTTAAAGACAAGCCAGAAAAAATAACATTTGAAGAATATAAAAAATTCTTAGAAGACTACACACCAGAAAAAGTATCTAAACTTTCAGGAGTTTCTGTTAGAGATATTAAATATATGGCTTCCTATTATGGCGACCCAAACAAAAAAGTAATGTCACTTTGGTGTATGGGAGTTAATCAACACACCAGAGGAACTTGGATGAATAACTTAGTATATAATATTCATCTTTTAACAGGAAAAATTTCGGAACCTGGAAACAGTCCGTTTTCATTAACAGGACAACCAAGTGCTTGCGGAACAGTAAGAGAAGTAGGAACACTTACACACAAACTTCCTAAAGGCGTAGTAATGAACAAAAAGCACCGAGAAATTGCTGCAAAAATTTGGGACGTTCCTGTAGAAAATATTTCGCCAAAACCTACTTACCATACTGTCGAAATGTTTAGAGCATTAGATAGAGGAGATATTAAATTTATGTGGATTCAAGTAACCAATCCAATGGTTACAATGCCAAAACTAAAACGATACAGAGATGCCGCCAAAAAAGAAGGACGATTTATTGTAGTATCGGATATTTACCCAACACCAACAACCGATATTGCCGATGTAATATTACCATCAGCAATGTGGATTGAAAGAGAAGGAATGTATGGAAATTCTGAAAGACGTACACAGTATTTTGAACAAATGGTAGAACCGCCAGGAGAATCAATGAGCGATACTTGGCAACTTATTGAAGTAGCAAAAAGAATGGGATATGAAAAACAATTCTACTATAAAGAAGAAACACATATTGAAGAAATTTATAACGAATACATCCAATTTCATAAAGGAAAAAAGCACGGAATGGCACCTTTAGAAGTGTTAAAAGAAGAATCTGGCGCAATATGGCCTTATGTTGATGGAAAATCTACGCAATGGAGATTCAACTCAAAATACGATCCTGCAACTACCAAAGAAGGATTTGATTTTTACGGAAAACCAGACGGTAGAGCAGTAATATGGCAAAGACCTTACGAACCTGCAGCAGAAGTACCAGATAGTGACTATCCGTATTGGCTAAATACAGGTAGAGTAATAGAGCACTGGCACACAGGATCTATGACACGTAGAATTCCTGTTTTACACAAAGCAATGCCTTATGCTTATGTAGAACTAAATCCAGAAGATGCAAAACGAATGCGTATAAAAACAGGCGATAAAGTAAAACTAACCACAAGACGAGGAGAAATAATAATGCCAGCATCTGTAAACGAAAGAGGTATTCCTGCTCCAATGCAAGTTTTTGTGCCGTTTTTTGATGAAAATATGTTGATAAATGATATCACATTAGATTCTTTTTGTCCAATTTCTAAAGAACCAGACTATAAAAAATGTGCCGTTAAAGTAGAAAAAGTATAAATGAAAAATGATAAATGAAAAGTGAATTTTTTTTAAACAGTTAAACAATTCAACAGTTAAACAATTCAATATATGAAAAGACTAGGCATCATATCACTATTTACATTACTGTTTGCGGTTTTTATAATTGTTTGGAATTATAGTTATCAATCAGGATTAGAAGAAGCATATATTCCTATAAATAACAATAAGCCAACTTCCTATTTTTTAGAAAATGAAGGTATGGAATATTCAAAATTTGATTTAGACTATGCTAATATGCCTTTTGATGAAAACCATCAAAGAACATTAGAAGAATATTATAAGAATAGAGCATATTATGGAGCACCACCAATTATTCCTCATTCTGTAAAAGAAGATTTGAATATCGGAAGAAATAGTTGTTTACAATGTCATCAAAGTGGTGGTTTTTCTAAAAGATTTAAGGCGTATGCACCTATTGTTCCACATCCTGAAATGACAAATTGTAAGCAATGCCACGTTCCTCAAAAAAGCAATTCCTTATTTTCAGAAACAAATTTTAAAAAAGGAAAATTCCCTGAAGTAGGAGTTAATAGTGCTTTAAACGGAAGCCCTCCAACCATACCACATCCAATTCAGATGAGAAAAAATTGCCTTTCGTGTCACGCTACGCCAAGCACACCAAAAAAAATAAGAGTAACACATCCTGAACGTATAGACTGTATGCAATGCCACGTACAAAGCAATAACAATATAAATATTTCTGAATTGGAAGTTTTTATCAGAAAAAATTACACGAATGAAAAATAAATACCATATAAAATTATATTTCGCAAGTAGTTTTATGCTGCTATTTGTAATGCTATCTTCCTGTAAAGAAAAAGAAGAAAAATACCACAGCATCATAGATAAAATTGAAGTAGAAAGTAAAGATTATCACGGAATATCTACTTCGTCAGATATATATTTAGAAGATTTAAAACTGATAGAAATAACCGAAGGAGAACACACTTTTTTAATTCCAGAACGAAAAAGTAAGATAAAATCATATTCCTGTATAGAGTGTCATACAGAACCATTAGAAAAATTACAAAATAATAAAAAATTAAAGGAAGCACATTGGGATATAAAACTTATTCACGCAGATAAAAATACGCTGAATTGTGCTACTTGTCATTCAGGAAATGATATGAATAATCTAAAAAGTCTAACAGATAGAAAAATAAGTTTTAACCTAAGTTATAAATTATGTATGCAGTGTCATAGCAAAGAATTTGAAGACTGGAAAGGCGGAGCACACGGAAAGCGTTTAGGCGGTTGGGCTCAGCCAAGAGCATCAAATAGTTGTGTGGACTGTCATAATCCGCATAAACCTGGTTTTGAAACCAGATTTCCGTCTTGGTATAATACAAAAACAGAAGAAGAAAGAAAATAAATATGGAAAATAAAAAATGGTTTTCTTTAAATCTAAGTAATAGAAAAAAACAATCTATTATTTCTTGTGGTTGTGAAAAAACGACTGAAAATTGCAATCACAATCTTGTAAAAGACACAGAACAAAAAGATGGTTTTGAGCAAGTTTTTGATGTAAAAATGAATCGCCGTACAGCCTTTAAAAAATTAACCGCAAGTTTATTAATTGGAGCAGGAGCCGTAAGTACATCGTGTAGTGTTATTACTGATGACGATACCAAAGAAAAAGCACAAATAGATTGGGAAGAACAATTTAAAGGTAACTATAAATTAATGACTGATGATGAGAAGAATGCTACAGTTAATAGATTAGTTCGTTCTTATGAATTACGCACAGGAAAAACAATTAGTATGTCTTCAAAAAATGCCGAAGAAGATGTGCTTTTTGGCTATGCCTTTAACATCTCTAAATGTAAAGGATATATGGATTGTGTTTCGGCTTGTGTAGAAGAAAACAACCAAGATAGAAATTCGCAAATGCAATACATCCGAATTCACGAAATGGAAGACGGAAAAGGATTAAACTTTGCCGAAGCAGATGACAATTATTATCACGAAGTACCAGCAAAAGGACATTTTTATTTAGGAACACAGTGTTTTCATTGTGATAATCCGCCTTGTGTAGAAGTGTGTCCTGTAAAAGCAACTTGGAAAGAAGATGACGGAATAGTAGTTATTGATTACGATTGGTGTGTTGGTTGCCGTTATTGTATGGCTGCGTGTCCGTATGATGGTCGCCGTTTTAATTGGAGTAATCCTGAAATTCCTGAAGAAGAAGTAAATAAAGAGCAACACTATCTTGGCAATAGATTGCGTAAAAAAGGTGTAATGGAAAAATGTACATTCTGCATACAACGATCAAGAAAAGGCAAAAATCCTGCTTGTGTAGATGCTTGTCCAACAGGAGCACGAATTTTCGGAAATTTATTAGACCCAAACAGTACAATACGTTGGGTACTGGAAAATAAAAAAGTATTTAGGTTAAAAGAAGATTTAGGAACAGAGCCTAAGTTTTGGTATTTTATGGATTAAGATATAAAGACCTAACAGGTTTTCCTCCTTAGGCGGACACGTTAAAACCTGTTAGGTCTAATAATAATTTTATTTAAATGAAAAGATTTAAAATTTTAAAAAGTTTAGTAATAGACAGTATAAGAACGACTACACACGGATCTAAAAAATACCATTTATGGATGGCTTTTTTAACCTTTGTAATGCTCATTGGTATGTATTGTTATTCCATACAATTAAAACACGGCTTAAGTGTTACAGGAATGAGCGATAGTGTGAGTTGGGGCTTATACATTTCAAATTTTACATTTTTAGTAGGAGTTGCGGCAGCAGCAGTAATACTGGTTATGCCAACTTATATTTTAAAAGATATAGATTTTAAACAAGCCGTTTTAATTGGCGAAGGTATTGCAGTTTCGGCACTAATTATGTGTTTGGCTTTTGTAGTTGCAGATATGGGCGGACCGTCCGTATTATGGCATATGATTCCTGGAATAGGTGTTTTTAATTTTCCCAATTCTATGCTTGCTTGGGATGTTATTGCTTTAAATGGGTACTTATTTATTAATATTAGTATTCCGTTTTATATTCTTTTTAAACTATATCAAGGTAAAAAACCAAATCCCAAAGTATATATTCCTGGAGCATTAATTTCTGTTTTTTGGGCAGTTGGTATTCATTTAGTTACTGCATTTTTATATCAAGGATTACAGGCAAGACCATTTTGGAACAACGCACTTTTAGGACCTCGTTTTTTGGCATCGGCATTTGCCGCAGGACCAGCATTAATAATTATAGTTTTAGCAATTATACGAACTTATACCGCTTTTAAAATAGAAGATAAAACGCTAAAAAAAATAGCCCTCGTGGTAACTGTCGCTGCTCAAATAAACCTGATAATGTTAGTTTCAGAATTGTTTAAAGAGTTTTATGCACCAACACATCATAGCGAAAGTGCTTATTATTTGTTTTTCGGTTTACACGGAAAAACAGCGTTATTACCTTGGATATGGTCAGCAATTTCGATGAACGTACTTGCAACAATTGTACTTTCTATTCATAAATTAAGAAACAATTTTAAAGTATTATTCTTTGCTTGTGCTCTTCTGTTTATTGCTATTTGGATTGAAAAAGGCTTCGGATTAATTGTCCCAGGATTTATACCAGGATCTTACGGGAAAATTGTAGAATACACGCCAACAGGAATAGAAATAGGTGTAACTCTAGGTATTTGGGCAATGGGTGCATTTGTTTTTACGATTCTTGCAAAAACGGCTATTAAGATAGAAACAAGTGAAATGAGATATAAAAAATTAGATTATTAAACTACTCATCAGGTGACTTCAAGTCACCTAATGAGTAATATAAAACAACCAATTATGAAAAATTTATTTTATGTAGTAGTATTGCTACTATCTTCGGCTACTTTAATGGCGCAAGAGTTTGATTTATCGGCTGAAATTAGACCAAGATTTGAAAGTAGAAACGGATTTGGCACATTATCTACCGATAGTATTAATGCCTCTAATTTTGTATCGCAACGTACTCGCTTAAACTTCGACTTCAAAAAAGGAAAAATTAATTTAAGAATAAAAGTTCAGAATATTAGAGTTTGGGGTGATGTGCCTACAATGTCAGTAGATGATAACGCAATCTCTTTTCAAGAGGCTTGGGCAGAAGCGGTTTTGTCTGATAAAATATCGTTTAAATTAGGTCGTCAAGAAATAAGTTATGATGATGAGCGTATTTTTGGTAGTGTAAATTGGGCACAACAAGCCCGTAGTCACGATGCGTTTCTTATGAAATTTACACCAACAGATAAACATCAAATAGACGTAGGGTTGGCATTAAATTCAGATGCTATCACCAACGAAGATAATTTGTATAGCAACACTGCAGGTTATAAAACATTCCAATATCTTTGGTATCACGGTGATTTTGATAAGTTTGGTTTAAGTTTCCTCTTTTTGAATAATGGTGTAGAATACGGGGACGAAAATCTAAAACAGGTTGTTGATTATACACAAACCATTGGGCCAAGATTAACCTATAAAGAAGGTAAATTTGATGCAGATGCTTCTCTGTATTTTCAAACAGGAAAATTGGAGGATATAAAAGTAAATTCATTGTATTATGGTGGAAGTGTAGGGTATAAAATCACGGACGAATTTAAAATCGCGATAGGATACGAATATTTATCTGGAAAAGATATGAACGATACAAGTACCGAAATTACTTCTTTTGCACCATTATACGGCACAAACCACAAATTTAATGGTTGGATGGATTATTTTTATGTCGGAAATCATAGAAATTCTGTAGGATTATCAGATATTTACGGAACGTTTTCATATAAAAAAGGAAGGTTTTTTGCAAAAATAACACCACATTTATTTTCTGCTGTTGGTAGTGTTTATAACGGAACCGAAAAAATGGATAGTAAATTAGGAACCGAAATAGATTTTGCAATGGGATATAAAGTAGCCGAAAATATATCTGTAAAAGCAGGTTACTCACAAATGTTTGCCACAGAAAGTATGGAAATACTTAAAGGAGGAGATAGAAATGCTACGAATAATTGGGCTTGGCTTACGGTTACTTTTAATCCGAATTTGTATTCATCAAAACCTACTAAATAGATTTTCACAACATACACATACAAAGATGTTATGCAGCTAATTAATGTCAAGTCAGAAACCCCCTAAAACCTATGTGGTTTAGGAATAACTAATGTCGAGGAGTAATCTCGTAAGGTTGCTTCATTATTTGTATTTCACTACATAAAGGTCTTTTCAAACTATTTTGATTTTCCATCTTTACCAAAGCTTTCTGTAAGATGTTTTTCGGTAAAATAAAGTATAGAAAGCAATAATATTGTGTGAACGATAATGGTAATTAACAGATTGTATTCTGGATAAATAAAGTATAGTATTGGCGGAAATACTATTGAAGTTAAAGTGATTTTCACCATAAACTTGGAGGAATAATTATTTGCAACTGTCCAAATTTCTTGGTTTACCATAGAGTGGCGAGTACGATAACCATAAAAATAATTTATCTTTTTTGGTGGGAATTTCACAAAAATAAAAGAAACAATCAACATAAATACTAAATATCCTAAGCTCATTAAAAGTTGATCTTGTGCTTCCATAAAAATTATTTTAAAAACTCTAGCGTTCGTTTTTCGCTGTAATACACCTCATTTGTTTGATGAAACCCAACGTGTCCTCCATACAAAGGAGTTTCTAAATAGATGTTTTTTGAGTTTTCTGCTGTTTGATATGGGTAACAATCTTCATTAAGGAAACTGTCGTTTTTGGCATTTAATATCAAAACAGGAATTTTAATATTTGGTATAAATTGATTGCTGCTGTTTTTTTCATAATAATCATAGGCATCTTTAAAGCCGTGCGCTTTAGAGGTGTAAATATCATCAAAATCTTTTAGGGTTTTAATTTTAGCAAAATCTGACATGTTCATTTTATCAGGATGCTGTTTCATTTTTCGTTTGTATTTTTTCTTAAGATTAGATAAAAATATTTCGCTGTACATCCAATTACTTGGAGACATTAAAGTCTCTATTGAACCTTTTAAATTAGAAGGTACAGAAATTGCAACTCCTTTTTTTATCTGTTTGGGAAGTGATGTTTGTTCGCCTAAATATTTTAGCAGTAGATTACCTCCTAAACTAAAACCTACTATGGTAATTTCTTGATAATTATCCTTTTCAAGGATATGCGAAATTACTTCAATTAAATCATCTGTTTTTCCAGAATGATACGATTGGTATAACAAATTATCCTCCCCACTGCAGCCTCTAAAATTCATTGCAACAGTGTCCCTGCCGTTGTTTTTTAAAGCTCTCCCCATACCTTTTATGTAGGTTCTTTGAGCGTTCCCTTCCAATCCATGAAGTAAAATTACAAGTTTGTTAGTGGGCTTTTCAGCATAGGACCAATCTAAATCTATAAAATCTTCATCAGGTAAATTGATGCGTTCTCGTTGTTGGAAAAAGTTAGTTTCATTTCGAATTTTTGAAGCATAAATAGTAGAAAAAAAACCGTTTCTAAAAATATATGTAGGTTTATAATCGCTTTTTATAATAGGCATAAATTATTTTTTAGCAAAGTAAGAAATAATGAGGCATACTTCAAAAAGTAAATTACTTTTGAAAAAAATTATTTTCTATGTATTTAAAAGAATTTGAAGTCCGTTGGAACGATTTAGATGCCAATCGGCATTTGGCAAATAGTAGTTACATCAACTATATGAGTCATACCCGTCTTAGTTATTTTATGGAGAAGGGTTTTGGTCAACTAGAAATGATTAAAAACAACATAGGACCCGTAGTTTTTTACGAACACACGTTTTATTTTAAGGAAATATTCCCTGGGAAACCAATTCGGGTTTCGTTACAATTAAAAGGGCTTTCTGAAGGAGGAATGTATTTTGAATTTCAACATAATTTTTATAATGCAGAAGGAAAGAATTTAGCTCGTTGCAATATGATGGGCGGTTGGATAGATTTAAAAACTCGAAAGCTTCGCGATTTACCAGAATCATTAATTTCAGCTATTTCTAGTTTAGATAAAACGGAAGGTTTTAAGGTGTTGACTAAGGAAGATACTCGTAAGTTTAAACAGTTTCCGAAGGATATGATGTAGTAAATTTAGGTTTTCATTTATTTTTTAAAGTAAACTCTCCAAAATTTTGCAGCTGCCTTTTAATCCAAGATTTTCGAGAATTGATAAATCTTGAACTTGGATTCGCAGAATATTTTAAGGGGTTAGGTAAAATTGCCGCAATCCCAGCTGCTTGATCTTTGCTAAGTTTTTTTGCTGAAGTATTATACCAATAGTTTGCAGCTGCTTCGGCTCCAAATATTCCATTTCCCATTTCAATACTATTTAAATAGACTTCTAAAATTCGTTCTTTACTCCATAATGTTTCAATTAAAAAAGTAAACCAAACTTCCAATCCTTTCCGAAGCCACGTTCTTCCTTGCCATAAAAATACATTCTTGGCTGTTTGTTGTGAAATGGTGCTTCCGCCACGAATACGTTTGCCTTCTTGATTTTCAAAATAGGCCTTCTTTAATGCTTTTACATCAAAACCATTATGGTTTAAATAATTTTGATCTTCAGAACAAATTACCGCTAATTGCAAGTTTATTGAAATCTCATCTATTGGTTTCCAATGGTGTTTGGTACTGTGTTTTTCACTTCCATTAATAGATCGAATTGCCATTAAGGGCGTGTATGGAACTGGAGCATATTTGTAAATAACTACCCAAATCACACTTAGAGATACAAACCAAAGAAAGAATTTTAATAAGAGTTTGGAAATGCGTTTCATAAGGGTTTAAATTAGGTATTCCTAAAATCAAAAACAATATAAAAGTATTCTAATATAAAAAAATACGAAATTTATGTTTCCAAGTTTTAAACTTTGGTAAAGCTAAATTTCGCAAATCAAAGCAACTATAAAAGAATGTAATTCTATAATACCAATAAGGTTAATAAAGCTTCGCAAGATAGAAGATAGAAGATAAAAAAAATCCGAAATAGAATTATTTCGGATTTTTTAAATTTTATTCTTCTTCCTCTTCAGGTTCGTTCATAACAAAGTCATCCATAAAAGCGGTGGTATAATTCCCTGATACATATCGTGGATCGCTCATTAATTGTAAATGAAATGGAATAGTCGTTTTTACGCCTTCCACCACAAATTCGTCCAAAGCACGTTTCATTTTACTAATGGCTTCTTCTCTGGTTTGCGCCGTTGTAATTAACTTTGCAATCATTGAGTCGTAATTTGGAGGAATGGTATAACCAGCATAAACGTGTGTGTCTAAACGTACTCCATGACCTCCAGGTGAATGAAATTCGGTTATTTTTCCTGGACAAGGTCTAAAATCATTATACGGATCCTCGGCATTGATACGGCATTCAATAGAATGTAATTTAGGGTTGTAGTTTTTTCCTAATATTGGAATTCCTGCCGCTACTTTTATTTGTTCTTTAATTAAATCGAAGTCAATAATTACTTGTTCTGTAATTGGGTGTTCTACTTGGATACGGGTATTCATTTCCATAAAGTAGAAGTTACGGTGTTTATCTACTAAAAATTCTACCGTACCAACACCTTCGTATTTTATATATTTTGAAGCTTTTACCGCAGCATCTCCCATTGCTTTTCGCAATTTATCGGTCATAAAAGGGCTTGGAGTTTCTTCGGTTAGCTTTTGATGTCTTCTTTGTACAGAGCAGTCTCTTTCTCCTAAGTGGCAAGCATTTCCAGTGCTATCTCCAATTATTTGAATTTCAATATGTCGAGGTTTTTCAATAAGTTTTTCGATGTACATATCATCATTACCGAAGGCAGCTTTACTTTCTTGTCTTGCTGAATCCCAAGCATTTTGTAAATCTTCTTCTTTCCAAACGGCACGCATTCCTTTTCCACCACCACCAGCACTTGCTTTTAACATTACTGGATATCCAGTTTCTTTAGCAACTTTAATACAAGTTTTAAAATCTGGAATTATTCCTTCAGATCCTGGAATACAAGGAACTCCTGCTTCAATCATGGTAGATTTTGCTGATGCTTTATCGCCCATACGGTTAATCATATCTGCGGAAGCGCCTATAAATTTAATGCCGTGTTCTTCACATAATTTTGAAAATTTAGCATTTTCAGATAAAAATCCATAACCAGGATGGATGGCATCTGCATTGGTAATTTCGGCAGCAGCCATAATATTTGACACTTTCAAATAACTCTCTTTACTAGGTGGCGGTCCAATACAAACAGCTTCGTCTGCAAACCGTACGTGTAAACTTTCTGCATCTGCTGTTGAGTAAACTGCAACCGATTTTATTCCCATCTCTCTACAAGTACGAATAACTCGAAGTGCAATCTCTCCTCTATTGGCAATTAGTATTTTTTTAAACATAATTTCTTTAAATAATCAAATTAAATGCACCAAATTCCATTTTAAACTGGATTTTGGATTTTAAAATTTGGAGTTTGAATTTAAGAAGGATCTACTAAAAATAGGGGTTGATCAAATTCTACTGGAGAAGCATCATCAACTAATACTTTTACTATTTTTCCAGAAACTTCACTTTCAATTTCATTAAAAAGCTTCATTGCTTCAATAACACAAAGCACATCTCCGTCTTTAATTGTATCGCCTACTTCAACAAATGAAGGTAGGTCTGGTGAAGATTTTCTGTAAAAAGTACCTATGATTGGTGATTTTACAGTGATGTATTTTGAATCTTCATCGGCAGAAGCTGTTTCGGAAGAAACAGGAGTGCTTTCCACAGGTGTTTGAGAAATGGGTTGAGGCATTCCCATAGTGGGTACTTGCTGGATAATTGTAGTTTCTCCTTTTCCGCGTCCTTCACCTGTTCTGATGGTAATTTTCACATCGTCCATTTCAAGTTTTACTTCGGTAGCTCCTGATTTTGCTACAAACTTGATTAGATTTTGAATCTCTTTAATATTCATATCGTTAGATTTAATTTTTAAAATTTATATAGAGTCGTATGCCCAAGTAAGGTATATTGCTCCCCAAGAAAATCCGCCACCAAAAGCAGCAAACACTAATTTATCTCCTTTTTTTAGTTTCATTTCGTAATCCCAAAGACATAATGGTAATGTTGCTGAAGTAGTATTTCCGTATTTGTAAATATTCTTCATTATTTTTTTGTCTGGGAGGTTCATTCTTCTGGAAGTTGCATCAATAATTCTGTTATTAGCTTGATGCGGTACTAACCACTCAATGTCATCTCCAGTTAAATTGTTTCGTTCTAATATTTTTTCTGAAACATCTGCCATTCGAGTAACCGCAAATTTAAAAACGGTTTTTCCGTCTTGAAAAACCACATGTTGGTTCTTAGCAATTGTTTCTTCAGAAGAAGGAAGTAACGAACCTCCTGCATCGATTTTCAACGAATGCCTTCCGTTACCATCGGTTCTTAAAATTTCGTCTTGAATTCCTAATCCTTCTTTATTTGGTTCAAATAAAACAGCTCCTGCACCATCGCCAAAGATGATACAAGTGGTTCGATCTTTATAATCTAAAATAGAAGACATTTTATCGGCACCAATTAAAAGTATTTTTTTATATTTTCCAGATTCAATATAGCTTGCTGCTGTGGACATTCCAAATAGAAACCCTGAACAGGCTGCCATAAGATCGTAAGAAAAAGCATTGATAGCACCTATTTGAGTAGCCACATAAATACCTGTTGCTGCAACAGGCATATCGGGTGTTGCTGTTGCCAAAATAACTAAGTCTATTTCTTTTGGATCTACTTTACTTTTTTGAAGTAAATCTTTTGCGGCTTCGATTGCAAGAAAGGAAGTTCCCTTGTCTTTATCTTTTAAGATTCTACGTTCCCTAATACCTGTACGAGCAGTTATCCACTCATCGTTGGTATCTACCATTGTTTCCAAAATTTTATTGGTTAACACATAGTCTGGGACATAGCCTCCTACAGCTGTAATTGCTGCTGTGATTTTACTCATATTTTTGAATTAATTTCACAAAAAGGGTAAAAACCCCTCAAATCGGTCGAAAAATACTAAATTTTCATCAATAACTGGTGAAAAATAGTTTTTTTATGTGTTTTATAATTTAGAAAAAACGAAAACGAAAAAACTCCCATAAAATTAAATACGGGAGTCTTATACTATTATAAGTATATTACTATGCTACTTCTTCTTCTACAGCATCAATCACTATTTGACCACGGTAATATAATTTACCTTCGTGCCAATGTGCTCTGTGATATAAATGAGATTCACCAGTTGTTGGGTCTGTAGCAATTTGAGGTGTAGTTGCTTTGTAATGTGTTCTTCTTTTATCTCTTCTAGTTCTTGAGATTTTTCTCTTTGGATGTGCCATTACTTTGTATTATTTGTCTGTTAATAATTTTTTTAATTCGTCCCACCTTGGGTCTGTTTGTTCGTCTTCTTCAGATGTAGTTATTTCATCATGATTTGGACTTAATTCTTCTAGTTTATCAAGTATTTCAGATTTTAAAGTTCCATCTTCAATTCCTGGATGAATCCTTTTGGTTGGAATTGCCAATACAATAGATTCATATATATATTGCTGAATGTTTATTTCGTAACTTCCGTGAGGTATAATTAAAAGTTCCTCATTTTCATCATTAAATTCATCACCAAAATTTACAATAAAATGAAATGATCCTTTAATATATTGATTATAAGGCTCATTTGTTGTGTCACAGTTTACATTTACAACACCTGTGAATGACAACGTAAACTCCAACATGGTATTTTTTTTAATCAGCAGTACTTCAAGATTAATGTTTGCTTCATTAAAATCTTCATACTCAAAATACTCAAAGAACGATTTATTTATTTTATAGTCAAACCGGTGTTCTCCTAATTTTAATCCCACGAATGGAATGGTAAATTCTTTCAATTCCTTCATAATCACTCACCTGTTTAACACAGCAGCCTTACAATTAAGGCGGGTGCAAAGATAAAAAATAATTTAAAAATTAAATCAGTTTTTACAATTCTTTTTAATCGAATCTTTTCCGTTGGTTTCGAGGCTGAGGAGCTGATTTTAGAGGGTTTTTAGATAAATCAGAATACTCTTCTCTCTTTTTATATATTTCAATTGCAGTATAAAGTGCTTCTTCAAAGGACTCATTATTAGCAATATTCTTTCCTGCGACGTCAAAAGCAGTTCCGTGATCTGGTGATGTTCTAATTTTATGTAAACCTGCCGTGTAATTTACTCCTTTTCCGAATGAAAGTGTTTTAAAAGGAATTAATCCTTGATCATGATACGACGCAATCACTGCATCAAAACTCTCATAATTTCCAGATCCAAAAAAACTATCGGCCGCATAAGGGCCATAAACTAATATTCCTTTTTCTCTTAAATTGTCTAATGTTGGTCTTAATACCGTGTCGTCTTCATTACCTATTACTCCGTTATCACCATTATGTGGATTGATGCCTAGAACTGCAATTTTTGGTTTTCGAATTCCAAAGTCTTCAATCAGCGTTTTTTGAGTAGTGTTAATTTTACTTTCTATAAGCTCTTTTGTAATGTTTTGGGATATGTCTTTTACAGCAATATGATCGGTCAATAACCCTACTCTTAATTTTCCTGAAATCATTAACATTAAACTATCTCCCTCTAATTCTTGGTTTAAATAATCCGTATGACCGGGAAATTTAAAACCTTCTGCCTGAATGTTCGACTTATTTATTGGTGCTGTTACCAAAACATCAATCTTATTGTTTTTTAAAGCAGTAACTGCCGATTTGAGTGACTTAATAGCATACTCCCCAATCTTAGTATCTTCTTTTCCAAAATTAATATCTACAGACTCTTTCCAAACATTAAAAACATTTATTTTTTTTGGAGCAATAGCTTCTAATTTATCAATACCATAAAGATCACATTCAACATTATAAACTTTTTTAAAATGAGTCATTATCTTAAGTGAAGAAAATATTACTGGTGTAAATAATTCTAATATTCTTGGATCTTGAAGGGTTTTTAATACTACTTCACTACCAATACCGTTTAAATCTCCTATTGAAATTCCAACTACAATTCTTTTTTGATTATCCATTATTTAATGAAGTCTTATATGATTACTTTTGTAGTACAAATGTAACTAATTGAAATCATGTTTACAGGAATAATTGAAGCAATGGGAGAAATTTGTTCTCTCACAAAGGAAGGAAGCAATCTACATATTGAAGTGAAAAGTCCTATAACTTCAGAATTAAAAATAGACCAAAGTGTTGCTCATAACGGAGTTTGCCTAACGGTTGTGGAAATTAGCGGCGCTATTTACACGGTTACCGCAATTAAAGAAACTCTCGACAAATCGAATATTGGAAATCTTGAAATTGGAAGCGCTGTTAACTTAGAGCGTTCTATGAAACTTGGCGAACGCTTAGATGGTCATATTGTACAAGGTCATGTGGATCAGACTGCAACTTGTAATTCTATAAATGAAGCTGACGGAAGCACGTATTATACATTTACTTACGACGGAAAATACGAAAATATAACTATCGAAAAAGGATCAATTACAGTAAATGGTGTAAGTTTGACGGTGGTCGATTCTAAAAAAAGCGAATTTAGTGTTGCGATTATACCCTACACTATTGAACATACAAATTTTAAAACATTTAAGGTAGGTACAATAATAAATTTAGAGTTCGATGTTGTAGGAAAATACTTAACAAGACTTGCTAGTAAGTATTTTTAAGTTGAAATCTCTTATAAGCAATATAACATCCATAAACTATAGCTATACAGAATAAAACTTCTATGCCATCACTTATCGGTAATTCAGGTGGTGGATGACCACTTCTATTAGGCGCAGGCGGACCTGAGTCGCTGCTAAAAGACTGCGCAAGTATAGTCGTACTATTACTAATAAATAGTACTAAGGTTAATATTTTAACGATTTGGGGTCGCATATAGTTGCCTAAAATAGTAAAATTTTATTAACAAGTGTTAAAAAGCATTAATTATTGTAAAACTAACAACTCTTTTTCTTGAAAATTATTATATTTAATTAAAACAAAACCTATCGTGAAAATAGATTTTGAGTAGGTGATTTTAATAAATTAGTGGTCCCACATGGGCTCGAACCATGGACCCTCTGATTATGAGTCAGATGCTCTAACCAACTGAGCTATGGGACCGATAATAGTTTGCAAATTTAAAACACTTTATTTATTCCACAAGCTTTTTTCAGTATTCTTTAGGGTTTACGCAGTATTATTATTGCTTTACTCTTAGTATTAGGGCTTAATATTAATTAGAAATGCTTAAAAAATAATTCTATTCTAATATTTTTAGAAATTCTGTTTTCAGTTTATTTCCTATTATTTCTTTTATTAAGCCAAAATCCGTGACCTAAACTGTGACCTAAAAATTGTTTATTAATTATACTTACTGGTTAAAATAATTTCATTAAAATACTTTTCATTTGCTGGATTTTTTATAATAAAACGTATTATTCCATACTTCAGTAATTTCCTTTTCTAATATTATTTTATTATAATTTAAACCTATCGAATTTTCAGCTATTAATCTAATATAGAATATTACTTCCTCTGCTCGATAGTATTTATACAAGTCTAATTTTTCTATTGTGTACCGTAATCTTAATTTTTTTGATTTATTAGGATACCAAACATTGTTATATTCTTTCTCTATGATTTTTGATATTTCTTGTGTTCTTAAATATTTTTTCTTCATTTTCTCATCCATATCAATCTGTTCTATAAAAGAATACAAAAAATCATACTCATTTTCAAAATCATTTTTTATATAACCTGATAAATCTACTATGTGACCAACCCCAAAACCATTTTTATCAAAAACTAAATTTGTAAACTCCCTTGAAGGAAATACTTTAATTTTAGGTTCGTTGCCTTTATATTTTATTTTTAAAATAGTCTCTATTTTAGCCACTTCTATTACTTCTTCATTGGTGTTTTTAATATCTAACTTAATATCAAGATCATATTGTTTAGGATGAAAGTCTGTAGATATCCCAACATTAAAGTCGTTTATTTTTGGTTTAAAGTCATTATTGAAAGTAATTGTATTATTTTGACTTTTAATCGAATCTTTATCTATTCTAGTTTTTAAGCTTTCGGAATCAATTCTTTTATTTTCATTATATGTTTTTTTAAAAAAAACTACTATTACTAAAATTACAAAAAAACTAATTATTAAACTTTTCTTGTTTCCTTTAAAAACAGTTATTGCTTTATTACTGCTACGTTCATTTTCGCTAATAACTTCAATGTCATTCTTAATAATTTTTGCTTGTAAACTATTACTGAACGTTTTGTTATAATACAATATACTTATAATAAAAATGATAGCAAAAGCGATAGCTGAACCCACCATAACATTAAAAGGCAATTCCCAATTGCTGAAACCAATGTATTTAATTACAGAAAGAATAATACCACTAATTATAATCAAAAATTTAAATATTTTATTTTTCATAATTATTTTAATGTTAAGTTATGGATTGAAAGGAAAATTGATACTATAGATATAATGATTATTATAGTAGCATTTTCTCTACTTTGGTAGGAATATTTATATACTTTTTTTCCATCAACTATTTTCTTTCTTGATTCTATAAAAATTCCAACAAACAAACCTAAAGGCACTAATGAGAAGAGATATAGAAATACTTGAGGAAATATTTTAATTTGAAAATTAGTTTTATCTCTATTAAAAAACAGAATATATACTAAAGAGGAATAGGCTAAAATCCCTGGTATGAAAAACAGCAACTGAGTGCCACTAATTATTGATAA
Source organism: Flavobacteriaceae bacterium (assembly GCA_021648265.1). GTDB lineage: Bacteria > Bacteroidota > Bacteroidia > Flavobacteriales > Flavobacteriaceae > Marifrigoribacter. Next base: position 41,559 of record JAKITD010000019.1, read on the forward strand.
TTTCATTGTAATTAATTTTGATTATTAAACAAATATAGCAACTAATCATATATGATTACTGGAAAAACATCATAAATGACAACTTTGTCTGTGCAAATATTTTGTA
>JAKITD010000091.1 GCA_021648265.1 Flavobacteriaceae bacterium
GTCAGGATGTATATCTATTGCTGGATGATGTTGTGATGTTCCACCCATTCCAATTCCAGTTCCAAACACTCTGTTTTTTGAATAAGGAGCAATATCTCCATTTGGATTTTGAAAAGGATGTTGATAATCTTCAAGTCTTGCAAAGTGAATAAACTTATTAATTTCATCTCTCAAATCAGTTTCATTAGTGTTGTAATAATTTGGAGTTAAAAAGTCTTGATATGTTCCGTTTTCGTTAATTTCATAAGAGGTTTGCTCTACAAAATCAGTTATATCTTCCTTTTTGCAACTTGATGAAAATATTAATATTGTTAGAATTAAATAAGATGTCATTTGGTTATGGTTTAAATTCTTTTAGTTTTTTTATTAAGACTGAAAAATTGTTAAATGGTTTAATCGTATAAGCATAATTTGAATTCAGGGCAGTCGCTCTATATTTATGCTAACGTAAGTATATCAGCAGTTTACTTATTAAATTGACTGATATATAGTGTTGTAAAGTTACCCGAAAAAAATAAGAAAGTCAAGTGATTTTAATAAGTATTAATAAGTAATTCCAATTTTCATATCCCAAAAAAAAACATTACTCTTTCTTTAAAAGTTCATTTTGCTTTTCTAAAAGTTTTTCAATATTTGAAAGTAACTCAATGTTTTTAGGTGTTTCCACTTCTTTATTTGTAGGGTCGTCAGCTTTTCTTCTAAAACGGTTCATTAATTTTACTACCATAAAAATAGTCATGGTAATGATTAAAAAATCGACTAGCACTTCTAATAATTCTCCCCAACCAATTGCAATTTCTGAAACACCTTCCGTAGCATCTTGTAAGACATACTTTCGATCTCGTAAGTTTATACCCGAAGATAGCATTGAAAACGGCGGTATAATTACTTTCTTCACCAAAGCACTTACTACATTATTAAAGGCAACTCCAATGATGATACCAATTGCCATATCAATCATATTCCCTTTTAAGGCGAAATCTTTAAACTCTTGATAGAATTTTCTCATAATAATTAACCTAAAATTCAGTTTGCTGATTTAAAATAATAGTGTTTGTCCTTCATCGTCTATTTCAGGGTCTGTAGGAGATTCACCATCTTTTTTTGGATCTTCTTCTTTAGTTGTTTCTGTGGTTTCGGTTTTATTTTTAGTAACTTCGTTTGAGATTTCTTTAGACGAAACATCTTCTTCATCAACAACTTCTATTTTTTCAGTCGGAACCTCTTCTGGAAGCTCATAAAACAAGGGTTTCATTGCATTTATTTCCAGTACTTTTTCTTTAGTTAATTGATTTCCTAAAGCTGAAATTCCCTTAATTGAAATAAACTCTTCCAAATTAATTTCTAAATTTTCTTGACGATCTTTTCCACGCTTTTTAGCAAAAATTAATTCTACTATTGGGCGATAATCCGTAAAGGTTGTTTCTAAATAGGATTTGGGGTGTTCTGAAATTATCGTTTCTTCTTTATCTGGATATTCAGGATCTATTACAAATCGTTTGACATAAAATAATTCTTTTTCACCTTCCCAATAAATAACTGTAATTGGCTTTTTAGGATCCCATTTTTCCAAGACAATCATATCATCATCAAAACGCAAAGTGATTTCAGGAACTACGGTTTTAACGAGTCCTTGTTGATTGATTACTAACAAACGATCTTCACTTGTAAACTCTCCTAATAACTCTCCTCGGTCATCTACATTCAGTCTCTGAACAGTGTCATCAAACCAAATTTTACGAGGTTTAAGTGTTGAAAGTCCTTTTTCTTTTAGTTCGATTCGTTTTACGGAGTATTTGGTAACAATATTTCCTCTTGAGGCTCTTCCTTTTACTATTAAATCTGCAAAATCCAAATCGAATTTCAGTTTTTTAATACTTCCGGATTGTCTTAATAAAACGGTAACCAATTCAGCTTCGCCGTTGGGATTGTCAGAAAAATAAAGCACTTTACTACCTTTAGTTCCTTTGCTTAAATCGTATTCTTTATCACGTGTAATCGAAGTTACTGCAAAACGTTTTACATAGGTAGCGCCACGAGCTCCATCTTTGTAAATTAGGTTATAAATGGTTCGTTTATCTTTCTTTTTAAAGATGGCAACGTGAATAATATTTTTACCTACAAATGTTTTTGACCCTACTTTTGTAACCATCATTTTACCTTCTTCGGTAAACACGATAACATCATCAATATCACTACAATCGGTTACATATTCATCCCTACGCAAACTTGTACCAATAAAACCTTCTTCTCTATTTACATACAATTTTGTATTTCTGATAACTACTTTGGTTGCTTCAATATCATCAAAAACTCGAATTTCTGTTTTACGTTCTCTTCCTTTTCCATAGTCTTTTTTAAGGCGTTTAAAGAAATCGATTGCAAACTCAATAAGGTTGGCTAAATGATGTACTATTTCTGCAATACGTTCTTCAAGAGCATCAATTTTTTGTTGTGCTTTATCAATATCAAATTTTGAAATACGTTTAATTCTAATTTCCGTTAATCGTACAATATCATCTTCAACAACTGGGCGTTTTAAATGTTTTATATGAGGTTTTAATCCTTTATCGATTGCAGAAATTACTCCTGTCCAAGTTTCTTCTTCTTCAATATCACGATAGATTCGGTTTTCAATAAAAATACGTTCTAAGGAAGCAAAATGCCATTGAGATTCTAACTCTCTTAACTGAATTTCAAGTTCGCTTTTCAGTAGCTGAACCGTTCGGTCTGTAGATGTTTTTAGCATTTCAGTAACCCCTACAAAAAGTGGTTTATTGTCTTCAATTACACAACCTAAAGGAGAGATTGGTGTTTCACATTTTGTAAATGCAAAAAGGGCATCAATGGTTTTATCTGGTGATATTCCGCCTGGTAAATGAATTAAAATTTCAACATCTGCTGCTGTATTATCTTCAATTTTTTTAATCTTTATTTTTCCTTTTTCATTTGCCTTTAAAATAGAATCTATCAACGAGGATGTAGTTGTTCCAAAAGGAATTTCAGTAATCACCAACATGTTTTTTCCGTGGTGATTAATGCGTGCTCTAGTTCGTACCTTCCCTCCTCTTAATCCATCATTATAATTGGTAAAATCTGCAATACCACCTGTTGGGAAATCGGGATAAATTGTAAATCGTTTTCCTTGTAAATGCTTAATGGAAGCTTCAATTAATTCAATAAAATTATGAGGTAATACCTTTGTGGAAAGTCCTACGGCAATACCTTCGGCACCTTGTGCTAATAGTAACGGAAATTTAACCGGAAGATTAACGGGTTCCTTCCTACGCCCATCGTAAGAAGCCTGCCATACGGTGTTTTTAGGATTATAAACAACATCTAAAGCGAATTTTGATAGCCTTGCTTCAATATATCTGGAAGCAGCCGCTCGATCTCCTGTAAGTATATTTCCCCAGTTTCCTTGGGTGTCGATAAGAATGTCTTTTTGCCCAATCTGCACCATAGCATCGGCAATACTCATATCACCGTGCGGATGGTATTGCATAGTATGACCAACAATATTGGCAACTTTATTATAACGACCATCGTCCAAGTCTTTTAACGATTGCATAATACGACGTTGCACGGGTTTAAAACCATCTTCAATCGCAGGTACGGCACGCTCTAGAATCACATACGAAGCATAATCCAAAAACCAGTCCTTGTACATTCCAGTTACTTTAGTAATGGTGTCTTCGGTTTGAATCTCTTCGTTGGAGGTTATTTCATCTTCATTATTATCTAACTCTTCGCTCATAACTTGTGCTGAATTTAATTCAGTATTTATTGTTCCGTTTTAAACGAAATAAATTTATTTAATTACTCAACAATTTCATCCAATTCTACTTTCAAATTATTGATGATAAATTCTTGCCTATCTGGTGTATTTTTCCCCATATAGAAGGAAAGTAAATCTTCAATACTCACCGTTTTATCAAGCATAACAGGATCTAAACGAATATCGTTACCTATAAAATGTTTGAATTCATCTGGCGAAATTTCACCCAAACCTTTAAATCGGGTAATTTCTGGTTTTGGTTTTAATTTTTCGATGGCTGAAACGCGCTCTTCTTCTGAATAACAGTAAATCGTTTCCTTTTTATTTCGAACCCTAAACAAAGGTGTTTGTAGTATAAACATATGACCTTCTTTAATCACTTCTGGAAAAAATTGAAGGAAAAACGTAAGTAATAACAACCGAATGTGCATTCCGTCCACATCGGCATCTGTAGCAATTACAATGTTGTTATAACGAAGGTCTTCCGTACCTTCTTCAATATTTAATGCCGCTTGTAGTAAGTTAAATTCTTCATTTTCATAAACCACTTTTTTACTCATTCCGTAGCAATTCAATGGTTTTCCACGCAATGAAAAAACAGCCTGTGTATTTACATCCCGACTCTTAGTAATACTACCACTTGCTGAATCTCCCTCGGTAATAAATAAGGTGGATTCCAAACGTCTTTCTTTCTTCATATCGCCTAAATGTACCCGGCAATCGCGTAATTTTTTATTATGAAGGTTTGCTTTTTTTGCTCGATCTCTGGCAAGTTTCCGGATTCCTTTTAAATCTTTACGTTCTCGTTCTGCTTGTACAATTTTTCGTTGTATTGCCTCTGCAACATTAGGGTTTTTATGAAGAAAATTATCAAGATATGTTTTTACAAAATCGTTGATATAAGACCGTACTGTTGGCAACTCACCTCCCATATCGGTAGAACCTAATTTGGTTTTTGTCTGACTTTCAAAAATAGGTTCCATTACTTTTATCGCGATTGCGGTAACTATAGATTTACGGATATCACTGGCCTCGTAGTTTTTTCCGAAGAACTCACGAATTGTTTTTACCAAACTCTCTCTATATGCAGCTTGATGAGTTCCCCCTTGCGTGGTATGTTGCCCATTTACAAAGGAATGATATTCTTCGCTATACTGTGTTTTACTATGGGTTATAGCGATTTCAATATCTTCGCCTTTTAGATGGATAATAGGGTATAATTTATCCTCATCTGGGATATTTTCATTTAACAAATCTTTTAATCCGTTTTCTGAAAAATACTTTTCACCATTAAAATCGATAGTCAATCCAGGATTTAAATACACATAATTTTTGAGCATTTTAATGATATACTCATTACGATATTTGTATTTTTTGAAGATTTTTTCGTCTGGAATAAAACTTACTTTTGTTCCTTTACGCTTGGTGGTTTCCTCAATTTCTGAATCTGTTTGTAATTCGCCTATAGAAAATTCGGCATATTTTAATTGGTTATCCCGAATGGATTCTACTTTAAAATAACTAGAAAGTGCATTTACAGCTTTGGTACCCACTCCGTTTAATCCTACTGCTTTTTTGAAGGCACGCGAGTCGTATTTTCCTCCTGTATTCATTTTTGAAACAACATCGACCACCTTTCCTAAAGGAATTCCACGACCATAATCTCGAACTTTAACTTCTTTATCTTTAATACGGATTTCGATGGTTTTACCAGCACCCATTACGAATTCATCGATACTATTATCGATTACTTCTTTTAAAAGAATGTATATTCCATCGTCTGGCGAGGAGCCATCTCCTAACTTTCCAATGTACATTCCTGGTCGTAAACGAATGTGTTCTTTCCAGTCTAAAGACCGTATATTATCTTCGGTATATTGCTCTTGTGCCATAATTTGGGTATCATGGCTAATATAAAATTATGATATAAAATTTAAAACGATTACTTAGGAAAGTAATTAACAATAATAATGGGCTAATTGTTGAAAAATATTAAGCATTTTAAACATTAAATCTAAAATGCATCACATCGCCATTTGCCACCACATACTCTTTACCTTCCACACTTAGTTTTCCTGCTTCTTTTACTTTCGCTTCACTTCCGTAATGTGCATAATCTTCGTATTTAATTACTTCGGCACGAATAAATCCTTTTTCAAAATCGGTATGAATTACTCCAGCAGCTTGAGGAGCTGTAGAGCCAATAGGTATAGTCCAAGCACGAACTTCTTTAACTCCTGCTGTGAAATAGGTTTGTAAATCTAATAATTTATATGCTCCACGAATTAGTTTTGCTGATCCTGCTTCATCCAATCCTAAATCTTCAAGAAACATTTGACGTTCTTCGTATTCTTCTAATTCGTTGATATCGGATTCTGTTCCAACGGCTAGAAAAATCACTTCTGCATCTTCATCTGCTACCGCAGCTTTTACTTTATCTACATATTCGTTTCCAGAAACCGCAGAGGCTTCATCTACATTACAAACATACATTACTGGTTTGTCGGTAATAAATTGAATTTGACTAATAAATTCTTCTCTTTCAGAATCTGTTAAATCAATAGCTCTTACCGAAACACTAGCTTCCAATCCGTCTTTTACTTTTTGTAAAGCAATTTCTTCTTTTTGAGCTTCTTTGTTTCCTGTTCTTGCGGCACGTTTAACTTTTTCAAGCTTTTTATCGCAGGTTTCAAGGTCTTTTAGTTGCAGTTCTATATCGATGGTTTCTTTGTCTCTAATTGGATCAATGCTTCCGTCAACGTGAATAATATTATCATCATCAAAACATCTTAAAACGTGTAAAATCGCATCAGTTTCACGAATATTTCCAAGAAATTGATTCCCTAAACCTTCTCCTTTACTTGCTCCTTTTACCAATCCTGCAATATCAACAATCTCAACTGTAGCAGGCAATACGCGTTCTGGATTCACCAATTCTTCTAATTTTTCTAATCGATGATCTGGTACATTTACCACACCAATATTAGGTTCAATAGTACAAAAGGGAAAATTAGCACTTTGTGCTTTTGCATTTGACAAACAATTAAATAAAGTTGATTTTCCTACGTTTGGTAATCCGACAATTCCTGCTTTCATCTGTTTAGATTTTGTTTTTTTAACGGCTGCAAATATACTGTTTACTATTTATATTTTTCAGGTTTTATTAATTGAACATAATAAACTAAAAAAGCTGCTCGAACACGAACAGCTTTCTAAGTAATTAATACGATTTATTTATTCATTTATTGGAGATTCTAAATATGGAAAAGGCAATGAAAAATCACGATCACCAGCATCAACACCATCTGTAGTTAGTTGTGGTGTGTCGTTGTTTCCGTCAAAACGTGTTCCGTCTGTACCTCCAAACATTAGCATTAACGTTACATCCATTACAT
>JAKITD010000092.1 GCA_021648265.1 Flavobacteriaceae bacterium
TCTGCAAAATTAACGACAGCTTCACATACTCCAGGATCAGTATCAACACTGATGTCTGCTGGACATGCTATTACTGGTGGGTCGCCGATTGGACCGCTTATAGGTAAAAAGCCTATACAGAAACTATCTATAGATCCTCCATCACCTCCAAAGTTATCTGTTACAATTAATGTCCAGTCTCCGTTTAAATCTTCACCTCCAAAAGCAGCAGCAAAAGTGCCTCCTTCTGGTTCAAAAGTTCCTGTAAAAGGAGGAGATGCAGCATTTATATCCGCTCCACCATCTTGAAATACGGTAGCTGTATAATTATCTCCAGAACCACCATTACCCATAGATAAGTCTAGTATAGTACCCATTGGTGATTGTAATTGAATATCTAAATCACTAGTCCAAGTATGAGGAATCTCTATAGATGTTAAATCTAAATCATAATCTGTTCCTAATATACCAGAATCTGCTATGTTTAAAATAGAATTATAAGTCACTCCTCCTACAGTAGTTATTACTATTGGAGTATCTGTTGCACAACCTGCGATTGGGGGAGCACCAGCACTATATGTAATTCTTAATTCTGGAACAATAAAGTCACCTGTATCTCCTCCAGCAGTATCTTCAACATAAACACTCCAATCTCCATTTGCGTCATTCATTGGGTCTAATGAAGCAACAAATACAGCAAAAAGACTTAGAGAGCCATCTTCTAAAGTTGGAAAATAATCACAAATAGCATCATCTTGACAAATAAATTGCCCACCAGGTATTGTGCTACCCATATCTTCGGCAGAGTTAGAAGAAACATCAGTAAATGTTATAGCAGAAGTACTAATTAGATTGCTAGAATCACCTGCTCCACCTGTTGTTGTTCCGGGTTTAAATAACACAGTAGAAGTTTCTCCAGTAGGAGCTGCTAAAGTTATAATTAAATCTCCTGCCCAAGTATGATTAATTGCAAGGTCTATTTCAATATCAGTTAAAGTAGCTCCAGAAGGTATTCCTGTTATATTAACAGGCATAGTAATGCCTGGGGCATTATCTGGAATTGCAAAGACAGCAAGATTGCTCCCTGTTACGGTTTGTGCATTCACCTGCCACGTACTCAATGTGACCAGCAATGCAAAAAAGGTTAAAGTAATTTTTTTCATAAAAAAATAATTTTAGGTTAATATTTAGTTTCTATTAATTACCAAATGTAATGATATATATATATAAATCGCCAAAAAAAAAAAAACGTTTAAAAAATAGCTTCAAAACAATTAATATAAAAGGTTTTATAAGTTTTTTATTTACATTTGCTTTTTAACCAATTTTTTTATATGAAACTTAGGTATTTATTTTTAGCTGGTGTTATTACATTATTTTCTTGTAACGAAAACACTTCAACTAGTAAAAAAACAAACAAGAACACAACAAGCACAAAACTGTTTTCTAAGATAAACAGTTCTACTTCCAATATTACCTTTAAAAATATGGTGCGAGAAGATTTAGATTTTAACTTTTTAAATTACCCTTACTTATATACTGGCGCAGGTGTTGCTGTGGGTGATATTGATAATGATGGTTTAGATGATGTTTATTTTACTTCTAATTTTGGACCAAACAAACTTTACAAAAACAAAGGGGATTTTAATTTTGAAGACATTACCGTAAGTTCAAAAACAGAAGATTACCAAGGTTTTAGCACAGGAGTAACCATGTTAGATATTAACAACGATGGTTGGTTAGATATTTATGTTTGTAAAGCAGGATCCCTAAAGAGTGATGATGGCAGAAGAAATTTACTTTTTGTAAACCAAAAAAACGGAACTTTTTCTGAAGAAGGAAAAAAATGGGGCATTGATGATCCCGGTTACACAACCCAAGCCTATTCTTTAGACTATGATAAAGATGGAGATTTAGATCTTTATGTAGTTAATTACAGGTACGATTTTAAAAATAACACTAAAATAAGTGGTGTTATACAACGAGAAATTGAAGAAATTACCAGCGACCAATTATATAGAAATGATGGAAACCATTTTACAAAAGTAACTGCAGAAGCTGGAATTTACAATAAAACTTGGGGGCTTGCAGGAGCAGTAGGAGATTTTAATAATGACGGTTGGGACGATATTTATATTTCTAACGATTATTTAGAGCCAGACATGATGTACATCAATCAACAAGACGGAACTTTTAGAAACGAGATAAACGCAAGGGTTAATCATATTTCGTTTAATAGTATGGGATCTGATTATGCAGATTTAAACAATGACGGCCTAGAAGATTTGATTACAGTAGATATGCTTGCCGAGAATTACGCAAGAGGTAAAGAAAATATGGCTTCTATGAGTACATCAAACTTTATGAGTATGGTAAAGGTAGGTTATCACCATGCTTATATGGCAAATATGCTACATTATAATGTTGGAAATGGTAAATTTCGAGAAACTGCTCAATTAAGCGGTGTTGTTAAAACAGATTGGAGTTGGGCACCACTTATTGCCGATTTTGACAACGATGGACTAAAAGACATTTTTGTTAGTAATGGAGTTTATAAAGACTATCATAATCAAGATTTTAGAATTGCATTACGTAAAAAAAATGCACAAGGAGAATCTATGACTATACAACAAGTGTTGGATATGATGCCTTCAGAAAAGCTAAATAATTACATCTATAAAAACAATGGTGATTTTACTTTTACTAAAGAAATTAAAGAATGGGGCTTAGAGGACCCAAATTTCTCAAATGGTGCTGCTTATGCAGATTTTGACAACGATGGAGATTTAGACTTAATTGTTAACAATGTTAATGACGAGATAGGGCTTTATAGAAATAATGCCACTAATAATTATATAAGAATTAAACTAAAAGGACCTTCAAATAATAGCTTAGGGATTGGTGCAAAAATATATGTAAAAAACAAAGATGTAACACAGTTTCAGAAGCTATACCTTACCCGTGGTTTTGAATCTTCAGTTTCAAACATCCTTAATTTTGGATTAGGTAAAGAAGCTTCTATTGAAGAAGTTGTTATAGTTTGGATCGACGGTAAAACTTCAAAATTAAAAGATGTAAAAGCGAATCAATTAATAACAATTAATTATGTTTCTGCCACCACCGAACCTTATTTTAACGAAAAAGTAAAACCTTTAAAAAACTCTTTAAACACATCGCAATTAGGAATTAATTACCAACACAAAGAAAATGAGTTTAACGACTATGCGGTTCAGCTTTTATTACCTCAAAAACAATCTACCAAGGGCACAGAAATTGCCGTTGCAGATGTTAACGGAGATGGTTTGGACGATTTTTTTGTAGGAAATGCACTAGGTGCTAATGCTGCACTTTATATTCAAAAAAGCGATGGTACTTTTAAAGAATCCAATAAATATCTTTGGAACAAAGAAGCAAAATACGAAGATGCCAACGCCTTGTTTTTTGATGCCGATGGCGATGGCGACCAAGACCTTTATGTAGTAAGTGCAGGATATGAATTAGGCGAAAACAATTTACTGTTACAAGACCGTTTGTATTTTAACGACGGAAAAGGAAATTTTTCAGTAAACAAAAGTGCACTCCCAAAAATGTTAACATCCGGTAAAAGTGTAATTGCAGCAGATTACGATGGTGATGGAGACTTAGATTTATTTGTAGGAGGAAATGTAATTCCGGGTAAATATCCGCTTTCACCTCGTTCTTATTTATTAAAAAACGAAAACGGAAAATTTACAGACAACACAAGCGATTCGTTAAAAGAAGCAGGTATGATATCTGAAGCAATTTTTACCGATTACGATAACGACAACGATTTAGATTTATTAATGGTTGGCGAATGGATGGCTCCAACAATTTACACCAATACTAATGGGGATTTTGAAAACAACAATTCTATTTCTGGTTTTGAAAACCAAGAAGGTTGGTGGTTTAGCATTACTGCGGCAGATTTTGATAATGATGGAGACCAAGATTATGTTTTAGGAAATTTAGGAAACAATAATAAATTTCATCCTTCAGAAAAGAAACCTCTATTTATTTATGCAAAAGATTTTGATGATAACGGAAGTTTTGATGTAGCTATGAGTAAAATTAATAATGGGAAATTAGTTCCCGTTAGAGGAAAAGAATGTAGCTCTGAACAAAACCCTTTTTTATTAGAAAAAATTGGAACCTTTAAAGAATTTGCTAGCTTGGATATGGAGCATATTTATGGTGAAGAAAAACTAAAGGATGCTTATCAGCTTGTAGTTCATAATTTTGAATCTGTTTATGTAGAAAATTTAGGTAATGGCGAATTTAAAATCACTACTTTAAGTAACGAAGCTCAAATGGGACCAACGCTATCTTTAATTAGTGGTGATTTTAATAATGATGGAAATTTAGACATTATGGGTGTTGGTAACATGTATGATGCCGAGGTAGAAACTATTCGTTACGACAGTAATTACGGTTATGTTCTTCTAGGAAATGGAAAAGGAGATTTTACAAATAGTAATAAATATATGCCTTTTATAGATTCAGATTCTAAAAGCCTTAAACAAATTGTTATTAAAGGTAAAACTCATTATTTGGTTGTTAGTAATAATGCTCCTTTAGAAGTGTTTACTTATAATTAGAAACATTGTTGTCCAACAAAAGACATAAGGCCGCTTCGCTGTTAGAATAAAGAACAAAGTCCCGATAGCAATCGGGATGATTTTAACTAATTGATAAACATTATTTTAACTATTGATTGTTTTGTAAAAAATGAAAATCTAAAAAGCAAGGTGTGCTTTTATAAAAAATGCCCGATCGACCATTACATATAGGTTTTAAGTATTTTTATAAATTTTAATCGGACAACAGTGATTAGAAACAACACACTTCATTAAAGCTTCATCAATAATATCCGATAAAAGAATCAAGACTACTATACTTAAAGACCTACTAAGAAAACTCGATTGTAACTAATGAAATAACAGAATATTAAAACTTAGCGATTATTGAAAAGCAAACTGTACAAAACAAAAAAAAATACCGTTTATTGGGTATATTTACAAATGAATTTCTAACCTACATTTGCTAAGCATAAATTTTTTATTAGAGCAGGGGATTTCTAATAAAAATTGTTTTGAGGTTGAAAAGGCAGCTTGAAAAAGCAGTCTTTTTTTTACCATCTTATCACAGCACTTCCCCAAGTAAATCCGCTACCAAAAGCTGCCAATACTACTAAATCTCCTTCTTTAACTTTTCCTTCTTCTACTGCTTCCGTTAACGCAATGATGATAGATGCTGCGGTAGTATTTCCGTATTTTTGAATATTATTAAATACCTGATCGTCTCTTAATCCAAATTTTTTCTGAACAAATTGCGAAATTCTCAAATTTGCTTGATGTGGAATAAACATATCTATTTCTTCAACTCCCAATTTATTTGCTTGTAATCCTTCTATAATTACTTCAGAAAAACGTACCACCGCATTTTTAAATACAAAAGTCCCATTCATATAAGGAAAATAAGAAAGATCGTCTGGATTACTTTTTAGTTTCGGAACCCAATGTGCGATACTCGGGCTTTCAACTACCAATTCTTTAGCATGTTTCCCTTCACTATGCAAATGGGTGGATAAAATCCCTCTAGCAGTGTCTTCGCTCCTAGACAAAACTGCCGCTCCTGCACCATCACCAAAAATCACGGAAACTCCACGACCACGGGTGGTAACATCTAAAGCACCAGAATGAAACTCAGCACCAATCACCAAAATGTTTTTATACATTCCTGTTTTAATAAATTGATCGGCAACCGATAAGGCATAAATAAAACCAGAACATTGATTACGAACATCCAATGCACCAATAGTTCCCATATCTAATACATCTTGAATTTGTACGCCACAACCTGGAAAATACATATCGGGGCTTAAAGTGGCAAATACGATAAAATCGATATCATCTTTTGATAAACCAGAATTTTTTATGGCAATTCTTGCTGCCTTAGCTCCCATAGACGAAGAAGTTTCTCCGCTTCCTTTCTCTATCCAACGTCGCTCTTTAATTCCTGTTCTCTCTTGAATCCACGAATCGTCGGTATCCATTAATTTTGAAAGATCATCGTTAGTAACAATATTTTCGGGAACAAAATGTCCTAATCCTGTTATTCTTGAAGTGTACATAAATTCTATTTTAAATCCCAAATTTTATTTCTGAAATCGAGAGCCGAAAGATACCTATTAAGTTCATATTGCCGAAGTCTTTTGAGTTCATTAAGTATGCATGCATAATACTTTTTTTTGAAATGGTTTTTGTCAAATTGTCAGATATAATAAAATGGTACTTTTTTTGACTAACGATAAACCTCTCGATTGCTTGCGATAATTATCGGAAGCTGTCGATACCTAATTAACACCCTTCGGCTCCGCTTAGGGTGCGAATAATATAAATGAAAATTAGAAATCCTACTCTGAGCGGTGTCGAGGAGTATAAAGACAAAAAAAACAATTAATTAATAATAAGATTCTTGCCTTCGCAGGAATGTAATAAATAATATAAAATGAGTAAAGGAACAATTAACGTATCGGTGGATAATATTTTTCCACTTATTAAAAAGTTTTTATACAGTGACCATGAGATTTTCTTAAGAGAATTAATTTCGAATGCAACAGATGCAACAGTTAAATTAAAACACTTATCTAGTATAGGTGAATACAAAGGAGAATATGGTTCACCTAAAATCGAAGTAAAAATCGATAAAGAAAACAAGAAACTTCATATCATCGACCAAGGAATTGGGATGACCAAAGAAGAAATTGAAAAATACATCAACGAAATCGCTTTTTCTGGAGCCGAAGAGTTTTTAGAAAAATACAAAGATGAATCTGGAGAAGATAAAGGGATTATTGGTCATTTCGGACTTGGATTCTATTCCGCTTTTATGGTGGCAGAAAAAGTAGAAATAATTTCAAAAAGTTTTAAAGACGAACCAGCTGTTCATTGGGAATGTGATGGATCGCCAGAATACACGACTGAAAAATCTGATAGAACCGAAAGAGGAACCGAAATCATTCTTCATATCGCAGACGATTCTACCGAATTTTTAGAAGAAGCACGTATCAACGAGTTACTTTCTAAGTATAATAAGTTTATGCCTATTCCAATTAAATTTG
>JAKITD010000093.1 GCA_021648265.1 Flavobacteriaceae bacterium
CTTCAATGCCAAAATAAAAGACTTCAGAAGACAATTTAGAGGTGTCAGAGATATACCGTTTTTCCTATACCGATTAACTAAAATTTATGCGTGATTTTTTAGTGTCCCCAAGAATATTGGTTGATCCCCTTTAGGGCGTGTGGGTTCGACTCCCATTCTCGGTACAATTTCTCTTATAATATGTTTATTATTTAAGCATACGCTATTCTTTATAAAAACATCATACCGAATTCAAGAACTTACCTCCAATTAATTTTTATAAACCTTTTGTTTTTCACAAATTCTTTAGGTGTTTTTTCTAAAATCTCTACTCTTAAAGCGTCTATTAAAGCATCTTTAGAAAAAGAATGATGTACAACTATACTCACTTCTCTTATGGGTTTGGGTTCCGTAAATTGAATATTACAACCAGCATCATTTTTATTAATAGCCATTTCTGGTACTAATGTAAATCCTCCATAATTATCGACCATTTTTTTTAAAGCCTCAATAGAACCACTTTGGAATTTAATATTTTTATTATTGTCAGAATTATTACATATATTTAAAACTTGATTTCTAAAACAATGCCCGCTTTTTAAAAGCCATACATTATCAAAATTTTCAATTTCCTTTGCCGATATAGTTTTCTTATCTTCAGGAAAGTCATCTTTTTGTCCATAAAACACGAATGGTTCATTATAGAGTTTTATTTCTCTAATAAAAGGCTCATTCAATGGAGTAACTAATATTCCAACATCTATTTCTTTTTTCTGAAGGGCTGTTATAATATTAGAAGTTTGCATTTCATCAATTTTTAGCACCGTATTTGGGTATTTATTAGAAAAAGATCCTGAAATCAATGGAATTAGATAAGGGGAAATTGTTGGAATTACGCCAATTCTAAAAACGCCATCCATATTATCTAATTCTTTGCTTACCATATTTTTTAAATCGCCTACTTCACGTAAAATTATTTCGGCTTTTTTTATAAACATTACTCCTAAATCGGTAGGTTTAAAAGGAGATTTACTTTTATTAAAAATAGAAAAACCTATTTCGTCTTCTAATTTTTTTACCTGAATAGTTATGGTTGGCTGGGTTACAAAACAGCTTTTAGCAGCAGTTACAAAATGCCTATAAGTATTTAAAGCAATTACATATTCTAGTTGTTGTAAAGTCATATATAGATATTATCAATACAAATATATAAATTATTAATTTGATTTATAAGCAAGAAGCTTGTAAATTTGTACAATAATTTAAAACATCAAATAATGAAAAAAACAGCAACAGTTATCATTATGTTATTATTTCTCGCTGCTTGTAACAATGAGAATAGTAACACAACAACAGACGGAATTTCAGGTGCAACCATTACTAAAAAAAGCAACCTAAACAAGAGAAGTGCAACAAATAGTGATTGGTGGCCTAATAGTTTAAATTTAGACTTACTTCGAAAGCACTCTACATTAACAAATCCTATGAACGAAGAATTCGATTATACGGAGGAGTTTAAAAGCTTAGATTACAAAGCGTTAAAAAAAGATATCCGCGCATTAATGTCCGACTCTAAAGATTGGTGGCCAGCAGATTACGGAAGCTATGCAGGCTTTATGATTAGAATGGCTTGGCATAATGCAGGCACCTATCGTTCGGGTGACGGTCGTGGAGGTTCCAGATCGGCACAACAACGATTTGCACCACAAAATAGCTGGCCAGATAATGCTAATTTAGACAAAGCAAGGCGATTGCTTTGGCCAATAAAGAAAAAATATGGAAATAAAATTTCGTGGGCAGATTTAATGATTTTGACAGGTAACGTTGCGCTGGAATCCACAGGGTTTAGAACTTTTGGATTTGCAGGAGGTAGAACAGATGTTTGGGAACCAAACGAAGATGTTTATTGGGGAGCTGAAGAAAAATGGCTAGACGACAGTAAACGATATAGTGGAGACAGAAAGCTTGAAAATCCATTAGCGGCAGTTCAAATGGGATTAATCTACGTGAACCCAGAAGGACCTAATGGCAATCCAGATCCGCTATTGGCGGCAAATGATATTCGTGAAACATTTGGAAGAATGGGAATGAATGATGAAGAAACGGTTGCATTAATTGCAGGCGGTCACACACTTGGTAAAGCACACGGAGCTGCTAGTGCTTCTCACGTAGGGTCAGACCCAGAAGCATCACCTATTGAAGCACAAGGTTTTGGCTGGAAAAGTGATTATAAATCGGGTAAAGGAGCAGATGCAATTACATCAGGTTTGGAAGTAGTATGGACATCTACTCCTTCAAAATGGAGTCACTTGTTCTTTTTTAATTTATTTGAAAATGAATGGGAATTAACAAAAAGCCCAGCAGGTGCGCATCAATGGGAGCCTAAAAACCCTAAAATGATGGTTCCAGATGCTTATGATTCAGATAAAATGGTTAAACCCGGAATGTTTACTACAGATTTAGCATTACGATTTGATCCTGTGTATGAAAAAATAGCAAGAGGATTTTATAAAAACCCAGATACGTTTGATGAAGCTTTTGCAAGAGCTTGGTTCAAATTAACCCATAGAGATATGGGACCAAAATCGACCTACTTAGGACCAGAAGCACCAACAGAAGATTTAATTTGGCAAGATCCAATTCCTGTTGCAAACTATGAAGCAATTACTAAAAGTGATGTTGAAGCTTTAAAGAAGCAAATTTTAAACTCAAGCTTAACCATTAGCGAAATGACAACTACCGCTTGGGCTTCTGCATCAACCTATCGTAATTCAGACAGAAGAGGTGGAGCAAATGGAGCAAGAATACGCTTAGAGCCACAAGTAAACTGGGAAGTAAATAATCCTACACAATTGAAAAAAGTTTTGAGTGTTTTAGAGCAAATTCAAAAAGAATTCAATACTAAATCAAGTGCAAAAAAAGTATCCATAGCAGATTTAATCGTATTGGCAGGTTCCGTGGGAGTAGAAAAAGCAGTGAGTAATGCTGGGTATAATTATAAAGTACCGTTCACATCAGGACGTACAGATGCTATTCAAGAACAAACAGACATTAATTCATTTAATCTTTTAGAGCCAATGGCAGATGGATTCCGTAATTACCTGAAAACGAAATACACCATTTCTACCGAAGAATTATTGGTTGACAAAGCACAATTACTAACACTTACAGCACCAGAAATGACAGTATTAGTTGGTGGTATGCGTGCATTAAATGCAAATTTTGATGGAAGCAAAAACGGAATATTTACCACAGAAAAAGACAAGCTCACCAACGACTTTTTCGTTAACTTATTAGGAATGAGTGTTGAGTGGGAAGCTACCGATGATACAAAAGAAATGTTTGCAGGAAAAGATATTAAAACAGGAGCTAATAAATGGACAGCTACAAGAGTCGATTTAATATTTGGTTCAAATTCAGAACTTAGAGCATTAGCAGAATTTTATGCAAGTGATGACTCTAAAGAGCAGTTTGTAAAAGATTTTATCGCTGCTTGGACAAAAGTTATGAACCTTGATAGATTTGAATTGATTTACAAATAAGAATTCATTAGTATTATTTAAAGCAATTAAAGAGGTAGCTGTTACAGGTTACCTCTTTTTTTTTATTCCTTGTTCCTCTTCCTGAAAAAACGATATACTCTTAAAACCGTTCAACACACCAAATAGACAAGTACGAAAGCCTATCTTAATATCTATAACCAGCTAGTTGTAAATTATATTAAAACGTATCATTTATCACATAATAAACAAACACTAAGTCTTAACTTTGTATCACTTTATTTACGCAACCCAATTTTCAACAAAAATATAGTATGATACTTATAGACTACCCTTTTGTTTCCGATTTTCTAAAAAAAACCATAAAAGAAAATAATTTTGAAATCATTGCTACTTCACAAGCTAAAGAATTAATTAATGACATTTCGCTTAATTGGGTTTCTGAAAAAGAGGCTAAAGAAGTTATTAGCAATAACCCAGAAACATTGGTTTATACCAATTCTGAAAATTCCATTTCTTGGGTTTTTAAAAACTTAAAAGAAACTAAGTTGCCTCATCAAATTCAATTTTTTAAAGACAAACTAAAATTTAGAGAATTGGTACAAGATTTATTTCCAGATTTCTTTTTTAAAACGGTGGAATTAGATGATATTCAAAATTTAGAAGTAAGCATTTCTGACTTTCCTTTTGTGATAAAACCCGTTATTGGTTTCTTTAGTATTGGAGTACATATTGTTCATAACTCTTCCGATTGGGAAACAGCAAAAAAGGAACTCAATTATGAAAACCTAAAAAGCATGTATCCTAAAAATGTAATGGACGCTTCTACTTTTATAATCGAAGAATATATTGAAGGAGAAGAGTTTGCCATAGATTGTTATTTTGATGATGACGGAAATGCAGTTATCCTAAACATTTTGCACCATAAGTTTTCATCTGGAAATGATGTAAGTGACCGATTGTATAGCACTTCAAGAAATATTATTCAGACTTACAAAAAATCTATCGAAGCTTTTTTAAATCCTATCGGAAATAAAGCGGGTTTAAAAAACTTTCCGATGCATATTGAAGTTAGAATTGATGCTTCTAGAAAAATTGTTCCTATTGAAGTAAACCCTTTACGCTTTGGAGGTTGGTGTACCACGGCAGATTTAACTTGGCATGCTTATGGGATTAATTCTTACGAATATTTCCTGAATGGAAAAAAACCAAATTGGAATGAGATTTTTAAAATCAGAGAAGATAAAATTTATAGTATCGTACTATTGAATAACAACTCAGGTATTGAATCTTCAGAAATAGTTGCATTTGATTTTGAATTGCTTCAAAACGATCTAGAAAATATTTTAGAAATAAGAGAACTCGACATTAAGAAAGATCCTGTTTTCGGATTTGTGTTTACGGAAACCAGTAAAGATAACAAACAAGAGATTATGACTATTCTAAATTCTGATTTAAGAAGGTATATTAAGGTTTAATTTTATTGGTTTTCCGAAGTAAAATTGTTATCTTTAGTTCTCACTTTAACACCAATTGTTATGAATAAAGATGAAAAAACCACTCGTATTTTTACTGGCTCTGCCATTGTTGCACAACCATTAATTAATAGTTTGAACGAAATGGACATCACTCCTATTATTCGTGATGACCATCAAAGCGGAATTCTTAGTGGATTTCCAACTGGCGTTCCAGGACAAATTAGAATGTATATCCGTAATGAAGAATTAGAAATTGCGAAATCGGTAATTGATACTTTTCTTGAAAGTATAGAAAATTAATCCTTACGAATACATTTTATCACGTAACTCTTTTACACTTGGATTGCTCATATATTCTTCAAAAGTCATATATCGATCTATTACTCCATTGGGTGTAAGCTCAATTACTCTAGTTCCAATAGTTTGTGCAAATTCGTGATCGTGTGTTGTTAGTAAAACCGTTCCTTTAAAGTTTTTAAGGGTATTGTTAAAAGCGGTAATCGACTCTAAATCTAAGTGATTTGTTGGTTCATTTAATTTTAAAACATTGGCACGAATCATCATCATCCTGCTCAACATACAGCGAACTTTTTCGCCTCCCGAAAGTACATCACAAGATTTTAAAGCCTCTTCACCACTAAACAACATTTTTCCTAAGAAGCCACGAATAAATACTTCTTCGCGTTCTTCTTCAGTTTTTGCCCATTGCCGAAGCCAATCTACCAAACTAACTTTAGTTTCAAAAAACTTATGATTATCTAAAGGCAAATAACTTTGTGAAGTGGTTACTCCCCAGTTAAAAGTTCCTTCATTCTGTTGTAAGTTTCCGCTTAATATTTCATAAAAAGCAGTAGTTGCCCGCGAATCTTTTGAAAATAAAATCACTTTATCACCCTTCGCAAGATTAACATCTATATTTTTAAATAATACATCACCATCTAAGGTAGCAGACAAATTTTCAACATGTAAAATCTGATCTCCTGCTTCTCGTTCGGTAGTAAAAATAATAGCAGGATATCTTCTACTTGAAGGTTTTATATCAGAAACATTAAGCTTCTCAATCATTTTTTTACGAGAAGTTGCTTGTTTCGACTTGGCAACGTTGGCAGAAAAACGACGAATAAACTCTTCCAATTCTTTCTTTTTATCCTCTGCTTTTTTATTTTGTTGAGATCTTTGCCTTGCAGCTAACTGGCTACTCTCATACCAAAAAGTATAATTTCCACTAAAGTGATTTATTTTTCCGAAGTCAATATCACTAATATGTGTACAAACCGAATCTAAAAAGTGTCTATCGTGAGAAACCACAATTACACAACTATCATAATTTGCTAAGAAATTTTCCAGCCAAGCAATCGTTTCATAATCCAAATCGTTGGTAGGCTCATCCATAATTAACAAATCTGGATTTCCGAAAAGCGCTTGTGCCAACAACACACGTACCTTTTGCTTACCATCTAAATCTGCCATTGAAGTAAAATGATGTTTTTCTCCAATTCCTAAATTTGAAAGCATGGTTGCTGCATCGCTATCGGCATTCCAACCATTCATTTCTTCAAAAGTAATTTGAAGCTCCCCTATTTTCTCTGCATTTTCATCGGTATAATTTTCATAAAGTTTGTCAATTTGAGATTTTATAGAAAACAAATCTTTATTTCCCATTACTACGGTTTCCAAAACCATAAACTCGTCAAAAGCATTGTGATTTTGCTCTAAAACAGACATACGCTTTCCAGGTTCTAAATGAACATGACCCGAAGTTGGATCTTGTTTTCCAGAGATTATTTTCAGGAATGTAGATTTTCCTGAACCATTTGCACCGATAATTCCGTAGCAATTTCCCTGTATAAACTGTGTGTTTACATCATCAAACAAGATACGTTTACCAAACTGAACCGATAAATTTGAAACTGAAAGCATTTGTTTTTTCTTTAAAAAATTTTCGCAAAAGTAACTATTTCAAAACAATAAAAGCATTAGATATATTTTAATTTCAGGGCAGAATCATACTTTTTAAAATAATTAAATCACTTATTTAACTGATAACTAATTGTTTTATGTTATTAATTATTTGTATATTATACTGATAACCAATAATTTAACTCAATGAAATCATCAG
>JAKITD010000020.1 GCA_021648265.1 Flavobacteriaceae bacterium
TGTGTATATGGTTTACATCACAGGTGAACAATCTAGCGTAGTAAAACGTTTGATTAAAGAGTAAGAAAACCTCTTTTAAATAATGTAAAATCCCTTTCGTTTTTCGAAAGGGATTTTTTTATTGTAATTTCAAATGTCAATATTTTTACTGAAAAGTAAGGGAAATTAGGGCGATGCTTATTTATTTAAATAATAATTAAGAATTACACCATACTATTAAATTACAAACTATTTAATATTGTAAATTTGTACAATAAATATATTTTATGTTAGATAAACTTCAAATAGTAAAACAGCGTTTTAATGAGGTGAGTGATTTAATTATTCAACCAGATATCATTACCGACCAAAAACGTTATGTAAGACTAAATAAAGAATATAAAGATTTACGTTTGTTAATGGATAAACGTGAAGAGTACCTAGGTCTTACCGACAATATAAATGAAGCACAAGAAATTATTACTGACGGAAGTGATGCTGAAATGGTCGAAATGGCAAAAATGGAATTGGATGAAGCTAAAGGCAGAATACCGTCTTTAGAAGATGAAATTAAATTTTTATTAGTACCAAAAGACCCTGAAGATGCTAAAAATGCAGTAATGGAAATCCGAGCAGGAACAGGCGGAGATGAAGCTAGTATTTTTGCAGGAGATATTTTTAGAATGTACACCAAATATTGTGAAGGTAGAGGCTGGCGTACAGATGTAGTAGATTTTAGTGAAGGAACAAATGGCGGCTTTAAAGAAATTCAGTTTGAAATTACTGGCGAAGATGTTTATGGAACATTAAAGTTTGAAGCAGGTGTACATCGTGTTCAACGTGTTCCACAAACCGAAACCCAAGGACGTGTTCATACTAGTGCTGCAACCGTAATGGTATTTCCTGAAGCAGAAGAATTTGATATTCAAATAAACCCTAAAGATGTACGAGTAGATTTTTTCTGTTCGTCTGGACCTGGAGGACAATCAGTAAACACAACTTATTCTGCAGTACGTTTAACTCACGAACCTACTGGTTTGGTTGCTCAATGTCAAGATCAAAAATCGCAACACAAAAATAAAGAAAAAGCTTTTAAAGTATTGCGTTCTAGATTATACGATTTAGAATTAGCAAAAAAACAAGCAGAAGATGCAATAAAAAGAGGTTCGATGGTAACTAGCGGCGATCGAAGCGCAAAAATTAGAACATATAACTATTCGCAGGGTAGAGTAACTGATCACAGAATTAATCTAACTCTTTATGATTTAAGCAATATTATTAATGGTGATATTCAGAAAATTATAGATGAACTGCAATTGGTAAACAACACAGAAAAACTTAAAGAAGCAGGAGAAACTTTTTAAAATTCTGAATTTAGGATTCAAAAATTTAAGAATATGACAACCAAACAACTAATTTCTGAAATCAAAAAAAAACATTCCTTTCTCTGTATAGGTTTGGATGTTGATTTAAATAAAATTCCGGAACATTTATTAAAAGAAGAAGATCCAATATTTGCATTTAACAAAGCAATAATTGATGCAACTCATCATTTAACCGTTGCTTATAAACCTAATACTGCTTTTTATGAAGCTTACGGAATTAAAGGTTGGAAAGCACTTGAAAAAACCATTAGCTACTTAAATAAAAACTACCCAGAAATATTCACAATCGCCGATGCAAAAAGAGGTGATATTGGCAATACGTCAACGATGTATGCCAAAGCTTTTTTTGAAGATTTGGGTTTTGATTCTGTTACTGTAGCTCCCTATATGGGCAAAGATTCTATTGAACCTTTTTTAACTTTTAAAGATAAACACACTATACTTTTAGCATTGACTTCAAACAAAGGTGCATTTGATTTTCAGACACAATTAATAGATGGTCAAGAAGTTTATAAAAAGGTGTTAGAAACTTCCATATCTTGGAAAAATTCAAAAAACCTAATGTATGTTGTAGGAGCAACAAAAGCAACATATTTTAAAGAAATACGAAAAATAATTCCTAATAGTTTTTTGTTGGTTCCTGGTGTCGGAGCACAAGGAGGTAATCTAGAAGATGTTTGCAAGTATGGATTAAACTCAAATGTTGGGTTGCTAATAAACTCTTCTCGAGGAATAATATATGCATCCAATGAAAAAGACTTTGCAAAAGCTTCAACTCAAGAAGCCTTAAAATTACAGCAACAAATGAAAATAATTCTGGCTAAAAATAATATTTAAGATCATTGTTGTCCGACAAAAAACATTCAAATCTCTTTAAAGCCCTTCTATTGTTATGTTTGTAAGATTTTAGAATAAGAGACCTTGCTTTTGTATATTGTTTTTAAAATTATGATATTCGAAAACTTTAAATTATTACTAAGCATATTGTCAGTTAGTTACAATCAAGCCTGTCCGCCTTTGGAGGGTCTTTGTTCTTTATTCTAACAGCGGAGCGGTCTTTTATCTTTTACTAGCCTAATGGCGGGCAGGTCGGACACTAATGATTTAAAATTAGTTTGCTCCAGAAAATTTCCGTGTTAATCCTGCAAAGCAAAAACTTGTTGTAATAATGTTGTAGTTCGAGAATTCAAATTGGTTCTTATTTCTTTTTCTTCTACAGCAATCATTTTATAAACTCCTTTTAAAGCTTCTTTGGTAACATAATCTGTAAGATCTGGATTCACTTTAGTTACAAAAGGAATGGAATTATAATTGGTTATTATTGTTTCCCAAATCTGGTCCGCTCCTACTCTATCAAATGAATTTTTAATAACAGGATTAAATTTATTGTATAAAGTCGTTTTGGTTTTTCCTTTTAAGTAGTTGGTTGCTGCAATATCAGAACCGAGTAAAATTCCTTTAGCATCGTTAAAAGTAATTTGCTTGACAGCATCTACA
This sequence comes from Flavobacteriaceae bacterium, assembly GCA_021648265.1. GTDB lineage: Bacteria > Bacteroidota > Bacteroidia > Flavobacteriales > Flavobacteriaceae > Marifrigoribacter. The sequence goes on from JAKITD010000020.1 coordinate 2,862, forward strand.
AAAATTGGAGTAGCTTCTTTTACGGCATCTTCGGCAGCACGATTTAATACTTTAATTCCTTCATCTGCTAAATTACCTAAACCAATATTCCGTAAAGCTTTATCTACTTTTTGCAGCTCTTTTGGCATTAATATTTTAACCAAATTATTTTTATAATAACCATCTTTTTTAGTGAGTTTACTAACTTGTTTAGTAATCCCTTTGTCTAACGCTTGTCTTAACCCTCCAGCAACATCAAGTGTCCCGTTTGTAGTTTCAATGGGTAAGGAGTTAACAACGTTTTGTAACTCGGCACATGAAAATGATAGATGAATTAATAAAATAATAAAGAGTTTTTTTATTATACTCATAATAGATGTAATTGTATTAAAAAAGACCTTTCAAAATGAAAGGTCTTTTCTAAAATAAAAATACGTTTTTTTTATTATTTAATAACTTTAATAGATCCTACTGTACCGTTAATGCTAGCTCTTACAATGTAAGTACCATTAGCAAAACTTGACATGTTGATTGTTGAAGAAGTAGCTCCTAATTTAGAGTTATAAACTTCTTGACCTAACATGTTGTAAATAGCAACATTATCAATTACTTCGTTAGCTTGTAAAGTTAATTGACCATTTCTCATTGAAGTAACAAATCCTTTAGTATCAAAAGACTCTGTTGCTAATATACCTTCATCTAAAAAGAAGTTGTCAAAATAATTCTCACAAGAACCATCAACACTCCATAAATCAACAGCACCAAATAAAGTACTTCCATAGGCAGCATTGTAAATCTCAACACCATCCATTAAGACAGTAATATTATCAGCATCAAGATCAATAAGGTGTGTCATTTTTACCCAAGTATCTTTTGGCATATCATATGTTCCTGCAACACCACCACCTACACGGATTTCATCAACTCCTGCACCACCTTGATTAGGGTAAAAAGTCACAGAAAAAGCAGGGTTACTTGAATCATCTGTCTCCATAAGACCATAGAATCCTGTTGCACCATCAGTAACATAATAATCAAAACTGAAAGTATATTGTCCTCCATTTAGGTTACCCGTAAGTAATAAAACATCAGATGTAGTATTATTACCAATTAAAAGAGATTTGGTTCCTATTGCAATTACGTCAGTTGTAAATGCATCTTCAGTTGTTCCAGATGCTCCACTCCAATTATCAAACGTTGGTGACTGAGAAGAAATGTCTATTGCATTATCATAGAAATCCATGTCATCATCTATTAATTGAGAAGTTCCCGTGAAAGCAAACGCTACTAAAGCTACTGCTAAAATGTAAATTTTTTTCATAATTAAATTATTTTTAATGTTTAATATTAGTTCGCAATATACGAAATATTATAGGTTACCTCCAAATATTGTTTGCTTTTTATGTTAAAATTTTAATAATTTGATTGTTTGTTTTTTCTCCTCTCTATTTCGTAAATTTGCTGCCTGAAAACAACAAAGAAATTTCATGCAAAATACTTCTCCTTACCAACCAAAAAATAAAGTCAGAATTGTAACCGCAGCATCTTTATTCGATGGTCACGATGCTTCTATCAACATAATGCGTCGTATTATTCAGGCAACTGGCGTTGAAGTTATTCATCTTGGTCACGACCGTAGCGTGGAAGAGGTGGTAAATACTGCCATACAAGAAGATGCAAATGCGATTGCATTAACTTCTTATCAAGGTGGTCATAACGAGTATTTTAAATATATGTACGACTTACTAAAGGAAAGAGGAGCAACACAAATCAAGATTTTTGGTGGCGGTGGCGGAGTTATACTTCCTTCAGAAATAAAAGAATTACAAGACTACGGAATTGAAAGAATCTACTCACCAGATGACGGTCGGGAAATGGGATTACAGGGAATGATCAACGATTTAATTGAAAGATCCGATTATCCAATAGGAAACAAACTTACAAATGAAGCCTCTCAACTTTCAGAAAAAAATCCAGGAGCAATAGCAAGAGTGATTTCTGCTGCTGAGAATTTTCCTGAAATAGCTAAGGAAACGTTAGATGCAATTCATATAAAAAATAATCCCGAAACTTCGGGACTAAAAGTCCCTGTATTAGGAATTACCGGAACTGGTGGAGCAGGAAAATCTTCTTTGGTTGATGAGCTTGTACGAAGATTTTTAATAGATTTTCCAGAAAAAACCATCGGAATTATATCGGTAGATCCTTCAAAAAGAAAAACAGGAGGTGCTTTATTAGGCGACCGTATTCGAATGAATGCGATAAATTCTCCTAGAGTTTATATGCGTTCATTAGCTACCAGACAAAGTAATTTGGCATTATCAAAATATGTTTCGGAAGCCATCGAGGTTTTAAAAGCAGCCGAATACGATATTATTATTTTAGAAACTTCTGGTATTGGGCAAAGTGATACTGAAATCATTGAGCATAGTGATGTTTCATTGTATGTAATGACTCCAGAGTTTGGGGCAGCAACTCAGTTAGAAAAAATTGATATGCTGGATTTTGCGGACTTAGTTGCCATCAATAAATTCGATAAAAGAGGTGCTTTAGATGCTTTACGTGATGTGAAAAAACAATATATGCGTAACAATAACTTGTGGGATATCCCGCAAGAAGAATTACCAGTTTACGGAACCATCGCTTCTCAATTTAACGATCCTGGAATGAACCAGCTCTACAAAGCTATTATGGATAAGTTGGTTGAAAAAACCGAAGCTAACCTAAAATCAAATTATCAGATATCGGAAGAGATGTCTGAAAAAATATATATAATTCCGCCAGCGAGAGTGCGGTACCTTTCCGAAATTTCTGAAAATAATAGAGGGTACGATTCAAGAGCAAACACTCAAGTTGACGTGTCTCAAAAATTATTTGGAATTTATAAGACGATCATTTCAGTTGCAAACATCACTCCTACAAAGGAGGAATCTCTAATAATAAAAACGGGATTAGATGAAGAACAGATTCTTCGCTACGCTCTGAATGACATTGTCACTCCAACAGAAGGAGAAACGACTGACGAGGAGTCTCAAAACAGATTCCTAAACCTTCTCATAAAAGAATTCGACCGAGTAAAAATGAACCTAGACCCTTATAACTGGGAAGTAATTTTGGGTTGGACTGAAAAAGTAAATCGGTATAAAGCACCCGTTTATTCTTTTAAAGTAAGAGACAAAGAAATAAAAATTGAAACCCATACGGAGTCGCTTTCACATTTGCAAATTCCAAAAGTATGTTTACCAAAATATGAAGCTTGGGGAGATATTTTACGTTGGGTATTGCAAGAAAATGTGCCGGGAGAATTTCCGTTTACTTCAGGATTATATCCTTTTAAAAGAACTGGAGAAGACCCAACCCGTATGTTTGCTGGAGAAGGAGGACCCGAACGAACCAATAGACGTTTCCATTATGTAAGTTTAGGAATGCCTGCAAAAAGACTTTCCACTGCTTTTGATAGTGTAACACTTTACGGAAACGACCCTGATAAACGTCCAGATATTTACGGAAAAATAGGAAATGCTGGAGTTTCTATCTGTTGTTTAGATGATGCTAAAAAATTGTATTCTGGATTTGATCTAAGTCATCCAATGACTTCGGTAAGTATGACTATAAATGGACCAGCACCTATGTTGTTGGGCTATTTTATGAATGCTGCTATCGATCAGAATTGTGAAAAATATATTAAAGAGCACAAACTAGAAACGGAAGCTGAAAAGAAAATAGTTTCCATTTATAAGAAAAAAGGAATTGAACGTCCAAGCTACCAAGGAGCAATTCCAGAGGGGAATGACCAATTAGGATTAATGCTTTTAGGAGTAACTGGAGATGAAGTTTTACCAAGTGAAGTGTATGAGAAAATAAAATACGAAACTTTAAAACAGGTTCGTGGTACGGTACAAGCTGATATTTTAAAAGAAGATCAAGCACAAAACACCTGTATTTTCTCAACTGAATTTGCACTCCGATTAATGGGTGATGTACAAGAATATTTTATTGAAAAGCAAGTCCGTAATTTTTATTCGGTTTCTATTTCTGGTTATCATATTGCTGAAGCTGGTGCCAACCCAATTACTCAATTAGCATTTACTTTGGCAAACGGATTTACCTATGTGGAGTATTATCTTTCGAGAGGAATGGATATTAATAAATTCGGACCAAATTTATCTTTCTTTTTCAGTAACGGAATTGATCCAGAATATTCAGTAATTGGTCGTGTGGCTCGTAAAATATGGGCAAAAGCGATGAAGTTAAAATACGATGCCAATCCTAGAGCACAAATGTTGAAATATCATATTCAGACTTCAGGAAGGTCTTTACACGCTCAAGAAATTGACTTTAATGATATAAGAACCACGCTTCAGGCTTTGTACGCAATAAATGACAATTGCAATTCGCTTCATACCAATGCGTATGATGAGGCAATTACAACACCTACGGAAGAAAGTGTTCGTCGTGCGATGGCAATTCAGTTAATCATTAATAAGGAACTAGGGTTAACAAAAAATGAAAACCCAATACAAGGATCTTTCATTATTGAAGAGCTAACCGATTTGGTGGAAGAAGCCGTTTTAATGGAATTTGATAGAATCACAGAAAGAGGTGGGGTTTTAGGTGCAATGGAAACGATGTACCAACGAAGTATGATACAAGAAGAAAGTTTGTATTATGAAACATTGAAACACAATGGAGAATTTCCAATTATTGGAGTAAATACTTTTTTAAGCAGTAAAGGCTCTCCAACAGTTATTCCTAGCGAAGTGATTAGAGCAACGGAAAAAGAGAAGCAATATCAAATTAAAGTTATTGAAAATCTTCATAAAGCAACTAAAAATGAATCTGACGAATTATTGGCAGACTTACAAAGAAGAGCTGTTAGTAACGAGAATATTTTTGAAGCTTTAATGGAAGTTTGTAAAACTTGTACCCTCGGTCAAATCACGAATGCTTTATTTGAGGTAGGTGGTCAATATCGCAGGAACATGTAAGCACAGAATCGCTTTTCGATTTTCAGAAAACTGTGTGAATCTCTTTATTTCCTGCAAGGTTTCCAAAACCTTGTAGGTATCATAATCTTTTATTCTTTTAAAATGAAGTTTAAAAAAAAATGTAGCTAAATATTTTAATAACACGACAAAAAGACGTATTTTTGTGCAAAATGTCGTGACAATGAAAGCTTATAATTCAAAAAATATCGTTCAAAATATTGTTAACGAGCCCGAAGTATTTTACAAAACACAAAACAAATACGATCGTATTACCAGTGTTTTAGGAGGTAGTTTAGCTGTTAATCATCCAATTAATAATGAGCTAGATCTTATTCAGGTTACTCGTAAAGGCTTGCCAAAATCCGTTTTACTTACCTTAAGTAGTTTGTTGTCCATCTCTATGGAAAAAATGAGTAATTTATTACATATTTCACATCGTACCCTTCAACGTAAAAGCAATACAGAGTTATTAAGTATTTATAGTACCGAACAAGTTCTTGAAATCGCCGATGTCGTTTCAAAAGGCATTGATGTTTTAGGTACTATTGACGCTTTTACTAAATGGCTTCATTCAGAGTTAAGAGCTTTAAATTACAAGCCACCTTTAGATTATTTAGATACTTCATTTGGCACTAAGCTTATCAAAGATTTACTAGGCAGATTAGAGCAAGGTGTATATTCTTAAAATATTTTATTTTGAAAATATATAGAATTGCAAAGCAAAAATTTATTAATGATTTATCAGGTGAAGGTGCTCGTTTATATGGTGGTCGTTGGAATAAAAAAGGTTGTGCTATGTTGTATTTTTCTGAACATTTATCGCTTTGTGTTTTGGAAATGTTGGTTCATACCAATCAACAATTAATTACGAATAACTATTTTTTTTTTGAAGTTGAAATTCCTGTAAAACATATAAAAACTATACTAGAAAACAAGTTGCCTATAAACTGGCGTTCTAATAATTTAATTTCAGAAACTCAAGTTTTTGGAAGTAATTGGCTTCAAAACAATAAAGATTTGGCTTTACGGATTCCTTCAGCGGTTTTGCCTTCTGAAAGTAATATTTTAATCAACCCAAATCATATTCAGTTTTCAAAAATTAAAGTGATTAAGGTTTCGGAACTAAACTTAGATGCAAGACTATAAAGTCAACATCCAAATATGTTGCAATTTTCTAAACTTTTTTAATTCTTTCCGAAGTAGTGGAAGAAAATCTTTTCCGTTGCTATTAACTCTTTCCAAACGCTCGCAATTTTTATACAATAGATTGGTTAAATGTGAAATTGACAAGAGGTACTGGTGGCGTTCTTCAGAAAAAACCTTGCTTTCTGCTTGCACAATTTGAGGTGCTAAAGAATTGGATTGCTGTACAATATCACCTGTAAAATAAATATTAGGATCCTCAAAACCATTGGATTGTAATGGTGCTAAATCATAAATCAAATATTTTGATATCTGACTGGATAAAGTAAAAATTTCCAATGCCTTTTTATGAATAGGCGACAAGGGCTTATTATGGTAGGTAATAGCGTTCATTTTAAAATTAGTATAGCTTTCTTTTTTATACAAAATTAAACACAAATTAAAGTTTTTGTCTTTAGTTATTAAAGCAAAATCATATATTTGCTTTAATAATTATGTATTATTCATCAAAACACATTAATATGAAATTAGACGCTTTAAATTGGAAGATATTGCAATGTTTGCAGAAGAACGCAAGACAATCCAATGCAGAGATAGGAAGAGAAGTAGGTATTAGTTCACCAGCCGTTTCAGAACGAATAAAAAAAATGGAAGATGCTGGTGTAATAAATGGGTATCATACCAAAGTTTCTCCTTTTGAGGTAGGCTATCAATTAACCGCTATCATTACCCTTCATGCTTTTATGGGAAAGTTAAAACCGTTTTTAAATAAAGTAAAAACCTATGATGAGGTATTAAATTGTTATCGAATTACGGGAAACGAAAATTTTGTTATGGAAGTTGCATTGAAAAATCAGAAGCATTTAGAATTATTTATCGATAAGTTAATAAGCTATGGGGAAACTAAAACACAAATTATTCTATCTAATGTAATTGAAAATGCCGCTATTACAAAGGCAACCTAAAGGAAAAGGAAAGAAACGTCTTCTTTTTCATAAAAAAACGAAACTTTCCTTAACTACTTAATAATATTTAATATTTTATTTTGTAACAGTTCCTGATAACATAGATACCGGACCTGATGCCATAGGAATGGATGTGTGAACATCTGCATTTAATGGCACTTCATGAGCTAATGGTTTTAGTGTAAAAGGTAAAGGACTATTATCTGGATTTGGTTCTACAGAAATTACGATGGTTGTTCCTCTTAAATCGGTTGGAAATGTTAGTCCATTAGGAGCATTTTGCAAATAATCTTCACCTGGGAATGGAGGTCCGTCTCCATTTTCCCCTTTATATGGAGAAGTGCTTGCATTATCATCGGCACTCATTGTTGAAGTAAATGTACCAGTACTTACAGGCTGTCCGTTAATTACTGCCCATCCTTCGTATTTCCATCCATCTCCTAAAACAGGTAAATCTAGACCAGCCATTGCACTTCCGCTAGAGTTGTCTAAAAACCAGACTCCACTTTCTTCATTGGTATCATCTGTATCTGTTGGAGTTGCAAGAATAAAAACACCAGAAGATGCACTAAAGTCACCAACTATACCATTTGAGCTAACATTAGCAGTGTTTCCAGAAAAATCGCCAACTAAAATTTTGGTTGCTGCTGGAGCTGGATCTGGATCATTAACTGGCTCGATAGAAAGCACAAAAGTTGTAGCTGTTTCTAATTGAACTGCATCAACAGTAAAGCTTTGCGGAAAAGTTACACTTGTAAATACACCAGTTGAAACTGGAATACCCTCTACAATAATCCATCCTTCGTAAACAAAGTCACTACCTAAATCTTCAAGACCATTAAGGTTTAGAGTTAAACTTGCGGTAGTGGGTGTGTTAACATCATCATCATTATTACACGAGGTAGCTATTAAACCAACTGTGATTAAGGCTAAAAACATTTTTTTTATCATCTTTTTTATTTTTATAATTATAATTAATTGCAAAAATAAATAATAAATACAATCTAAAATGTTAGCTACCTAACACAAACTTATTTTTTTAAAATAATTTCATTTCGGTTAAAATCTAAATATCTTTCCTCTTTAAGTTCGTTCATTATAATATTTAGGGAAGGTCGTGAAGTTCCTAGCAGAGAAGCCATATCTTTTTGAGTGTAGGGATGTTTTATTTTTATATTTCCGTTTACTAAAGAGGTGCCAAATTCTTGTTCTAATTCTGAAAGAAATTCTATTACTCGAGTACGTGTGTCTTTAAAAAGAAGTAGCTCTAATCTACGTTCTAATTTTTTAATTCGAAATCCAATAAATCTATAAAACTTAATACTTAGGGGTTTGTTTTTTTGCATTAGACTTTGTAATTCTTCAGTTGAAATAGAACAAATGGAATTGTCTTTATCGATAGCTTGTGCAAATTCGGTATGTTTATCTTCTCCAAGAATTGTTTTTTCACCAAAGATTTCGCCTTTAGAAAGAATTGCTTTAATTACTTCGGTACCATCTTCGGTATAATACCCAATCTTTACTTTTCCTTGGTCTATTAAATATACCTTTGAAGCGGATTCGTCTGTGAAATAAATAAATTCTTTTTTAGAATATTTATCAAAATCATGAGTGTCTTTATAATCCTTCATCTTATGTGGACAAAGGATTTTATAAAGGTTTATATCTTCAAAAAACCAAATATTATTAATGTTCATTAATCTTCTATAATTAAGTGTGGCACAGTTTCTAAATCCCATTCTATCACCAAACCATCTGCTAAGGATTGTGCAATTTCCTTTCCATATAGGAATTCACAAAGATACAAAGTAGCTTCAAAACTTTTAGCTCCTCCAGCAGAAGTTATATATTTTCCGTCGTGAACAAAAAACACCTCTTTTCTAATATCTAAATCAGGAAATATTTCACGCATTTTATCAATATCATTAGGGAAAGTTGTTGAAACCGAATTACTTAACAATCCTACTTTTGCCAGTACAAATGCTCTATCGCAATGAGAAGTAATAAATAAAGCAGGTCGAAACATATCTGCAATGCTCATAATAAAGAAAACAGCAATGCTAAATCCCCAAAATGAAGTTACATATTGCAAGGCGATAAATAAAAGTCCAGTAGTAAATAAACTACGCACCATCACATTATAAAAACCTAGCTTATCGGTTAGTTTGCCACTTAAATAATGCCCCACTAAAGATCCAAGTCCGAAGAAAGAAAGAAAGAAAGAAAGAAAGAAAGAAAGAAAGAAAGAAAGAAAGAAAGGATGATCCCGACGTCTTCTAAAGTAAATTCTAATTCTTCATTTAACTAACGACTTAAAAAAGGAAGCACCATCGTTCCTGCTCTGTTAATAAAAGTTACAAAAGCTAGAAGCCAAGTTTCTTTGGAGAGTCCTTTAAAGGAACTGATGTATTTTTGGTATATGTTTTTCGTTAGTTAAATGTAAAAAGTCCCGATGCTAATCGAGACCTTTTTAGATTGAAATAATTTATAATAATAGTTAGCCATAAATTATAAAACTAGAAAAAATAATCTAATCCAATACTCTCTTTAATGCTTGCGACAGTTTAAATCCAGCTTTTATATAAGCTTTTCGCATTCTATTTAAACTTGGTCCTTTTCCTTCTCCATCATCATCTGTTTTATTGTATTTTCCTTCAGCTCTGCTAATTGTTGTTTCAGTGATAATTTTTGAAGGTTCATTAGTTTCATAAAAAGTGATATGAAGTGTAACTTTTGCAGGTCTGTCTACAATTCCCGCATCATAACCGTAATACATCCAGATAGCATTTGCTTTCATCGTGTATTTTGTGTTTTGATTATTAGTAACAAATATTGGAGAATTTTTAAAAGAAGCATTTCTTTTATTAAGCATTTTTAAAAAGGCATTGCCCCAAATACTATCTTTATGGTTTTTATAGGACTTTTTCCAAATATCCGCTTCTTCAATACTTGCAAGTTTGGTAATTTTATTATTCATTTTGATTAGAAATTCGGCTTCAGTTAAATCACCATCTATCATTAAATCCTCGAAAGTAAAAAGCACGTTTATTTCATCCGCATCTTTTAAAAATGAAAAAACTTTTTTATCAATTTTAATATGTTGGGCTAATACTAAAGGAGTATTCATAAAAAGAATAAATACGAAAAGTATCAATTTATAAGCAGAGTTCATATGTAATTTAATTTATTCAAATATAAAAATAAACAAGACATTTCATTTATTATATTTACTGAAAATATATTTTATGAAGTCAAAACTATTTCTATCATTATTTTTTGTTTCAATCTTCGGTATTTCCCAAACAAATAAAGAGCTTATCAAAGATATAGAAAAAGTTCAATACGAATTAAACGAAGAATATTCCAATCCTAAAACTTCGATATTAGATTCCTTGGATCAATTAACATTTAAAGGACTTCATTTTTATCCCATAGATTTAAAGTTTAGAGTAGAAGCAAAATTTGTTAGAACTCCAGATGAAAAACCTTTTTTAATGAAGACTTCTACCGAGCGATTACCAGAATATGTAAAATATGGAGAAGTTTATTTTACAATCGATGGGAAGGATTTGGTTTTAAATATTTTTCAGAGTACCAATCATGAAAATGAAGAAGGATATGAAGATTATTTGTTTATTCCTTATACCGATTTAACAAGTGGTGATGGTTCGTATGGCGGCGGAAAATATATAGATGCAAAAATTTCGGAAGGCGATACTATTATTATTGATTTTAATAAAGCATATAATCCTTATTGTGCGTATAGTCATCGTTATTCTTGCCCAATTCCTCCAGAAGAAAACGATTTATTAGTGAAGATTGAAGCAGGAGTGAAGGCTTATAAGTGATGAGTTATGAGTGCGGAGTTTAGTGTTAAAAAAACTTCACTAACCACATTCCAAAAAACACAGCAGCAAATCCAATAATAAAAGTCAGCATTGTATATCCCGCAAAAAGCATAAAGTTACCATCTCTTAAAAACAAATGATTTTCGTAAGCAAATGTTGAAAAAGTTGTAAAACCGCCACAAAAACCAACAGCAATAAACATTACAATATTGCTAGAAAGAACATTTTGTTTTAAGGTTAATCCTAGTATAATTCCAATTAGTAAACTCCCAATGATATTAGCTGCAAAAGTTCCGTATGGAATTCCCGATTTGTAACTATTAAGATAAGTTCCTATCCAATATCTTAGTGAACTTCCCAATCCGCCACCTAAAAAAACTAATAAGAGATTTTTCATAGTACGAAGATAGAAAAAACCTCCTAAGTTAAAATCTTAAGAGGTTAGTTATTAATTATGGAGTACGTTTATTTTTTTACTTGATAATAAATATCAGTTTGTATTTCTTCTGGCTTCACAGTTGTTGGGTCGTTTGTGTACAATTCCCAAACAAGTTCTCCTTGTTCCAAATTATTATTTTTAATGAAATTAACAATATTTGTATGTGCTTCATAATCGCCATCGCCATAGTTTCCAAGTTTTGTTAAAGTGAAAATTGAACCTGAAGAAATTTCAATAATTTCCATTCCTTCAGCTGGCGGATATTTTTTATGAAGCTAAACCTATATATAATTCTGTGGTTCCTTTTTCTTCATCGTAGTTTGTGTAAGCAGCTCCAGGTGTATAATCTTCTGGTTTCATATTGCTTTGCATGGCATACATTCCTGCCTTGGGTAAAAACTCTTGATAAACGGAAGCTAAATCAGTAATTTTCACTTTCTGAAAATAACCAATAAAAGTTTGCCCTTCAATTTCACGTTCTCTAATGGTTCCAATATGAAATTTTGAAGCACTTGGAGGTGGAGTTTTTGAATATTCTTCTGTAATTAATCAATCAAGATTAGCTAGTCCTTTCTCTTCCATGGGACCAAATACATTGTCCATTCCTCCAAAAACAGCAGCAATCATTTTAAACATAAAGGGTGTTTGCTCTGCTTTCATTCCCCAAGTAACATTGGTGCCTCCTTTAACTTCTTCAAAACGCCAATACACGTCGTTGGGTTCAGAATCGTCAAACTGAATTTTCTGATCTATCGATTTATTTTCTACCAAAGCAACGGTTTCCATTTTTCCTAGACCATCATTGCTAGTCCAAGTATAATGTGCACCAACGCCACTAGTTTGCTCTGGAAACACAGAAACAATACTAGGATCTTCCTCTTGCCAAGGACCCCATTTTTTCCAGTTTTTGAGTTCGTTTATAGTGTTAAACACCGCACTCGTAGGTGCTTTAATTAATCGTGTTCTGCTAACATCGTAGCTGCCTGGTTGTGTAGAAACATAAGCCCAACCTCCTAGAAGAAGGACAACTACAATGATTAAAATGTACTTTAAAACTTTCATGATATAGTGATTTTGTAGGTTATGTAGCTAAGATAATGAATTTATCATATTCATAAAATTATCGCATACTTTCCTAATTATAAATGAAGGATGTTGATTAATATTAAGAGTTGAAATTCACTAGAATTCATTACTTTTGTGTCCTTCAATAAATTAAATCAAAAAAAAATGAAAATTAACTATTTTTTCGGATTGCTTTTGGCGTCCGCTATTACATTTTCTTGTGCTGAAGAAAAGAAAGCATCAGAAGCTACTTCAGAAACAAAAGAAATTAAAAAAGCAACCGACTTTAATTATAATGTAGAGCAATTTGCAGATATAAAAATATTGCGTTATCAAATTTCCGGATGGGATAATTTAACTTTAAAGGAACAGAAGTTAGTGTATTATTTAACACAAGCGGGGCTTTCTGGTCGTGATATTATTTGGGATCAAAATTATCGTCATAATTTGACAATTCGTAAAGCTTTAGAAAATATTTACACTACTTATCAAGGCGATAAAGCTTCGGAAGACTGGAAAAATTTTGAAATCTATTTAAAACGTTTGTGGTTTGCTAATGGAATTCACCATCATTATTCCAATGCTAAATTTACACCAGAATTTTCTTCAGATTATTTAAAAGAAATTTTAACAGCCACTAATATCAAATTAGAAGGAGAAGCTTTTGAAGTGATTTTTAATACTAAAGATAACAAAAAAGTAAACCAAGCAAAAGGAGCCGATAATGTATTGGAGAGTGCTGTAAATTTTTATGGAACTAATGTAACCAATGCGGATGTTGCTTCTTTCTACGGAAAGATGAAATCTCCAGATCCTAAAAAGCCTTTGTCTTACGGATTGAATTCGCAATTGGTAAAAGAAAACGGTGTTTTAAAAGAACGTGTTTATAAATCGGGAGGATTATACGGTTCTGCAATCGATGAAATCGTTAAATGGCTAGAATTGGCAAAAGGTGTTGCAGAAAACGAAGCCCAAGGAAAAGCACTTGGACTTTTAATAGAATATTATAAAACGGGCGACCTTCAAACTTGGGATGATTATAATGTAGCTTGGACAGCTGCTACCGATGGAAATGTAGATTACATTAATAGTTTTATTGAAGTTTATAACGATCCACTGGGTTATAGTGGTTCTTATGAAACTATCGTTCAGATTAAAGATTTTGATATGTCTAAAAAAATGTCGGTAATCTCTAACAATGCACAATGGTTTGAAGACAACTCGCCTTTAATGGAAGAACACAAAAAGAAAAACGTTGTTGGCGTTACTTACAAAGTAGTAAACGTAGCTGGAGAAGCTGGAGATGCGTCGCCGAGTACACCAATTGGCGTAAATTTGCCAAATGCTAACTGGATTCGTGCAGCGGTAGGTTCTAAATCGGTTTCGTTAGGAAATATTATTCACGCATATAATAATGCAGGAAGCTCTGGTCGTTTAAAAGAATTTGTAAACGATGATGAAGAGTATCGTTTAGAAAAAAAGTACGGACAACTAGCCGATAAATTACATACCGCACTTCATGAGGTAGTAGGTCACGCATCTGGACAACTAAACCCAGGGGTTGGAGAGACCAAAGAAACCTTGAAAAACTATGCTTCAACCCTAGAAGAAGGACGTGCAGATTTAGTTGGATTGTACTATTTATACAACCCAAAATTACAAGAATTAGGATTGGTTGAAGATTGGAAAAAATTAGGAACGACGGCTTTTGATGGTTATATTCGTAACGGTATGATGACGCAATTAATTCGTTTAAATTTAGGCGATGATGTAGAAGAAGCACATATGCGAAATCGTCAATGGGTTGCTGCTTGGGTTTTTGAAAAAGGAGCAAAAGACAATGTAATTGAAAAAATTACTCGCGACGGAAAAACCTATTTCAATATTAACGATTATGATAAACTTCATGATTTATTTGGTCAATTATTGCGCGAAACACAACGTATTAAGTCTGAAGGAGATTTTGAAGCCGTACAAGCGTTGGTTGAAGGTTATGGTGTAAAAGTAGATCAAGATTTACACAAAGAAATATTAGAACGTAATGCTCAATTTACAGCAGCTCCTTATAGTGGATTTGTAAATCCTGTGATAGTTCCAAAAATGAATGATGCTGGAAAAATTAATGGTTTCTTAATCGAGCAACCTGCAACTTTTACAGAGCAAATGTTATTTTATAAAAAGAATTATAATTTCTTACCTGAGGTGAATTAAGGAAATATCAAGTTAAAATAAATCAGAAACCCTCTTAGAAACAAATTCTATAGAGGGTTTTTTTGAAACCAACTTCAAAAATATTTGAACAAAATTTAGTTTGGTTAGTTAGGTTATTGAGGGCAATTTACATTTATATCCCAGGCAGTTCCACCGCCAATACATCCAGATACATAAATACCTATTGTAGTTCCATTTGCTGGATTATATACTCAATACACATAGCTTTTCGGGTTTTTCACTCTTTCTTTTTCCCTTTATCATCGTTAAAATTTTAAACCGTAACTAAGGCTATGCTTGATCCCGATGCCTCGGGATTGCCTCGATAAAGAAAAAAATAAATTCGTCAAAATTCCCGAAAAGCTAAATCCATTGAGTATAGTTAAAATTAAATGAACATGTTTCACCCACATATCCATCTACAATTGTTCCTGAACAATCCATTACAGGAGGAAATTGATTTTGCCCCAAAGCACTACCAGTTCCATCAATCCATGCACCATTATAAAATAAATCAATTCTATCTGGTATTGAATAGGTATCATAATTAATTGTTACATTTCCACTAGTTTGCCCTAAATCACAAGTAAAAATTGTTAAACCATCTGACCCCAGTTTCAAAACCTAGACAATTTTTTGGCGGAGCAATAGTAATGCAGGTTGTTAGTAAAGGCTAAGTTCTAATTATATCAGCAATTATTAGACACTTTCAGAAGTAGCGGGATTTAAATAAAAAACAAGATTAAAACTCCTGGTAAATTTAAATTTATCAGGAGTTTTGCTTTTTGCTTGGATTTAAAGTCGAAAAAACGGACATTATTTAACGACAAGAGGTAGTTATCCCTTTAGGTTTGTTTTTTTTTTAGATTAAGCTACGTTTTGTAATGATTTTTTTTGCATTCGCCTTCCAATTTCTAGAGCATTTGCAGTGTGTATTCCAAAGAAGATCCACAATATTTCTGTGGCTTTTGTTTTGGCTTTAATTTTCTTTAAATGATAATGCTCTTTTTCTTTTCCAAAACTTCCCTCTAATCTTGTAGCTCTTTCTTTAGTTATCATTCTTGCCATTTGAATTTGCTGTTTTCGGTGTTTTGAAGGCTTTCCTTTTGGTTTAAAATCGGTTTGTATTTTATTGGAAGTAGCAAATACTCGATTCTTGTTGGTTGCATAAATTGCATCTGCTCCTACTATTCTTACTTTTGTTTTTGTTAATCCTTGTGCTTTGTAAATGGTGTTTTTAAATTGGATGCCTTCATTAAAATTATCAAAACTAATTTTTTGAATAAAGTTGATTCCATCTATTTGTAATTTGTTAAGTTTTGCTCCGAACTCTACACTCTTGATTTCCTTTCCTCTTACGATGGGTCGTAAATAATCTTTATGGATACTGACAATTCTATTTTTTGGCTTTTCTCCCGTAGTAAAAAGTAAATTTTGTTGTTGGTGTATCTTTTTTAATGATCTTGCGTTTATAATAAATATCGGGCATTTCAAAATCATAATTCTTTTCTAAAGCATCTAACTCTTGGGTTAGCTTATTGAGTAAATGCAACAAAGCTCTTGTTAAGGGAGTTCGTTTCTTGTTGGTCTTTCTTCGCATTTTAATATAGCTAACATAACTCCTTGATTATCTGTTACAATTAAAAAGCATGAGTTTGCCCTGTTACTTATGAAAGTGCCTAAGTAGAATAAAAAAATTGGGGGAAACACCAACTATTTCTGACCCAAATTGTCAATATTTAGGTTAATCTAGAAAAACCTTTACAATAGATTTGTAGAGCAACATATAATTTTAGGTGTTGAAATTTTAAGCTTGTTTTTTAATAATTAAACTCACCAAATTCACTTTTAATCGTCAATTTTTTTGTTTCGGAAGCTTCTACCCTTCCAATAATTTTAGCATCAACATGAAACGATTTTGAAATCTGAATTATCTCGCCAGCAATTTCATCTGAGACATAAAGTTCCATACGATGCCCCATATTAAAAACTTGGTACATTTCCTTCCAATCGGTTTCGCTTTCTTCCTGAATCATTTTAAATAAAGGTGGTACTTCAAATAAAGAGTCTTTAATGATATGAAGGTTTTTTACAAAATGAAGAATTTTAGTTTGAGCTCCACCACTGCAATGCACCATTCCATGAATTTCTTTATTGGTATATTTTGAAAGTATTTTTTTAATTATAGGTGCATAGGTTCTTGTTGGCGATAGCACCAATTTTCCTGCATTTAAAACTGAACCTTTAACCGAGTCTGTTAATTTTTTTGAACCTGAATACACCAAATCCTCTGGTACCTCAGCATCAAAACTTTCTGGATATTTTTCAGCCAAGTATTTATCAAAAACATCGTGGCGTGCAGAGGTTAGCCCGTTACTTCCCATCCCGCCGTTATATTCGGTTTCGTAAGTTGCTTGCCCGAAGGATTCCAATCCAACAATTACATCGTCCGCTTTAATATTAGCATTATCAATTACATCGCTTCTTTTTAAACGAGCGGTTACGGTAGAATCTACAATAATAGTTCTCACTAAATCCCCTACATCTGCAGTTTCTCCACCTGTAGAATGAATGGTTATTCCAAACTGTTTTAAATCTTTTA
This sequence comes from Flavobacteriaceae bacterium, assembly GCA_021648265.1. Taxonomy (GTDB): domain Bacteria; phylum Bacteroidota; class Bacteroidia; order Flavobacteriales; family Flavobacteriaceae; genus Marifrigoribacter. The sequence continues at coordinate 20,102 of JAKITD010000020.1, forward strand.
ATAATTCTTCAGAGCCATTAATAATAGCTGAAAGAACTTCACCTGGGATTTTATTTTTATTTCTTCCAATAGTTGAAGAAAGCATAATATTATCAATTGCACCTACACATAAAAGATCGTCGATATTCATTATTAATGCATCTTGAGCGATGCCTTTCCAAACGGAGAGATCGCCTGTTTCTTTCCAATACATATAAGCCAAAGAAGATTTAGTACCTGCACCGTCTGCGTGCATGACTAAACAATAATCCTCATCTCCCGTAAGGTAATCGGGAACAATTTTACAAAATGCCTGAGGAAACAAACCTTTATCAACATTTTTTATAGCATTATGTACGTCTTCTTTTGAAGCTGAAACACCACGTTGGGCATATCGTTTTGAAATTTCTTGGCTCATTTTATTCAAATCATTATTAGGCAAAAATACGTAATAAAAAAAGCCCACAAAAGTGGGCTTTTCTATATTTATTAATAATTATTCCCAATCGGGCATGAATGCATCATTGAACAATATTTTATCATCAACCTCTTGTCCAAAATCTAATTTAATAATTCTAGAAATTGCTCCTTCGTTTGAACCTACTCTAGTAAGAATAATCCCTCCTTCTGATGGGGAAAAGCTCACATCTAAATCATTTTCTCCTAATGCAACATCGGAATCAACTTCAGTTAAAGTTGCAGAAGGAATATCATATAAAAATACTCTTGCTTCAAATTGTCTATAAGAATTGTTTTGAGAACCAGAAAGGTCTTTAGTAAACAAAACTTTATCAGCATTTGCAGAGAAACTAACACCTCCAACTGCTCCTAATTCACCCTCATGAATAATTGTCTCTTCTACTTCTGTAGAAAGTCTTACCGTATATATTCTTGCTTCATATCCATAGATGTTATTTGTTTTTAACAAGATCAAATCTGAATCAAAATCCGCAATATCTATTTCAGATATTAATAACCCATCTGTTGTTTGGTATAATAAAGTTGCTCCTCCTCCGTCTGGGTCTATCGAATACAGTTTGTCGAAATTTGCATAATATAATAATTGACCATTATTAGCCCAAGTAATATCTAATTCATTATGTCTAAATCCAGCAACGGGAATATTAGAGGTTACTTGGTTTACATCTGTTCCATCTAGATTCATGGTAAATATTTGGGCATCTCCACCAACGGTTCTTAAAAATGCTAATTTATTAACGATTAAATTTCTTCTAGGTCTGAAACTATTTGTGTTCTCACTTGTTAATTGTAAAAGGTTAAAATCTGGTTCCCCTTCTGGATCAACATCTTCATTTCCAGAAAACAGCACATTATTCCCATCAATTTTTTTTACGATAATAAATGGATTATCGGGCGATGTAAAAGTTGTAAATTCACTTATTGGTGAACTAACTGGTTCATTAACATCATCCGTTACTGTAACCTGCCAAAAATAATTTGTCGCTAGTTGTAAATCACTTACAACTAAAGTCGTGTCCTGTCCAACTTCAAATAATAATATTTCGTTAGTTGTCCCATTTCTAACATCTAGTGTATAGTTTAATTCATCTCCATTGGAATCTGACGCAGACCAAGAAAATTCTACTTCTAAAAGCACCTCATCTGCTCCATTTTCTGGAAAAATCAGTTCTGGTGTTGTTGGAGGAGTATTAATTAAATCTGCTAATTCTAATTCAAAAGCTACATTTGAAGTTATTCCTTCAATAACGCTTACAGATTCAAAACCTGTTGAATACGTTTCCAAATCTGCTTGAACTGAATAATCGTCCTCTATCACTTCTGGAAGGAAAAAATTTCCATTTTCATTAGTAAATACAGTACTTGACGCAGGATTAGTTGTGATTTTTACATTTTCTAAAGGATCTCCTGTTTCTTTATCAATTACTGCTCCAGTAATTGCCCCTATTTTTGGCGCATCTACAGTATCTTCACTACAGCCCAAAGCTGTAATTAAAACAAATAATAAAGTAAGAATTCTATAATTTTTCATTTAGAGTCTGTTTATTGTTATTATTTTTAAAATTAAAATAATAGTTAATACCTATACCAAAATTGTAATATTGATCATCTCTTGTTCCATTTACCAGATAATCTAATTCATCACTAAAAACAAAATCATATTCTGCAAAAGCTTTTAACCCCCATCTTGGTGACAAAAAATATTTTACGCCTACACCAATTTGGGCTTTTACAAATAAATCTCCTTGATTATCACCAGATGCTCTAAAAATCATTCCAGGTCCGAAATATACAAATGGAGAAATTTCATCATGTGGTAAAATATTAAACTGACTATTTAAGTCAATTCCACCAAAAGATTCATTAAAAATAGTACCGTTATTTAATTTAAAATAGGAGCCTGATAATCCAAGGTTAAATGTAGAAGATATTTTTCTTTGATATTGAAAACTTGTGAAAAAATCCCATTCTCTTACCGTATAATCACTATAAATCTGACCAATTCCTCCTGTGAAACTAAAACTATTTTTAAAATCTCTTACTACAAATTTCCTATCGTATAATTCGGTGTTTTCGTCTTCTTCTTTAATTCTTAAATATTCTGAGACTAGTTCATTATCTTTTGCTACTCCTTCCATTGTTCCCCAATATTTCTCTTCTATCCCTTCTATTATTAAGTCATGAACTGCTTTTTCTATTGCATCTTTAACAGCTAATTGTATGGGTTCGTTTTGAGTAACACCTGTTTCTATTTCTAATAACCTTTGAAATTTCACAAACCTAAACAAACTAGCGTCTAGTGCTTGTGATAGTATTGTTTTTGAAACATATATTGTTTTCAAGATCTCTCCATTACTAGTAGATACTGCTCGTAAATAAACAGTAATTCTATCTTGTCTATATCGGGCAGATGCTCCTATACCAAAATATCGAGCTCCCATCCCACCTGTAATAATATTTGTGTCGTAAGAAATAACACCTCCCTCTAACAATAGTCCTGCATATAGTAAAGGAGGTAAAGGAGGTTCGTTAGGGTTTAGGTTTTTAATATACTCCTGTTTTGTGTTTCTAATAATATTACGTTCTGTTGAAAGGTTACTCAAATTTTCTCTTTCAATAGGAATAAACCATCCAGAGTCTTCTAATGCTTTAATCAAAATAGTAGTAGCTCCTTGCGATATTGCGGTACTAAATGTACTCCCATTTTCAACTGCTTTATACTGCCCTGTTTGATCACTAAAGTTATAAACTGCAACTTCTAATGGGCTTTTTGCTTGGGGTAAATCTAATAGTATTCTTGTTGAAGCTGAAAAATCTCCAGTACGAGAAGGTTTTCGTTGTAATGGTTGGTTAAAATATGCCGCACATGAAGTTAAAAACATAACAGAAACTACTATTAAAGCCTTAAAAAAAATATTCATAAGTTTTTAATTTGGAATTATTACTTGAGTTTGTTCTCCAGTGGAAGTATCTAATATATTAATAACCAATCCTTCTCCACTTTCGAAAATTTCGATATTCAAAGTCCCAAATGAAAAAGTCCCTTCTTGTGAAAAATCAAAATCACCTAATTGTTGTTCAAATATAGCTCTCGATATCTGACTTAATATTTGGTTATTAATATTTTCTCCAAATCTATCTAGATTGGATTGCTCATCTCTAGCATCTCTATCTGCGGTATAAGAATTTTGAGCACTTGCCGAACTTAGCAACCAATTATAGTTAAAAGTATCTCCTCCAAAAGCGGGATTTTTAGGTTTATACGAAAACTGCTGCGCAAAACAGCTTGCTCCAAAAGCAAGTAACACAATAATTAGAAGTTTATTTTTCATTTTAATAATGTATAAAATTATTTTTTTGTTTTTCTATTTGCTGTAATTTAGAAATTGTACGACTCATCGCTAAATCTGCCATTTTTTTCAGAAAATCTTGTTTTGGTTGTGCAAAAAATTGCCAAACCAATTGATTATCTACCTTGACAGATATTTTTGAGCTTCTAATTCCAAATCCAGCGAGTACTTCTTCAATTAATATATTTTTACTAGTTTTTATTTGTTTATTTCTATAATCTGAATAAAAATATCTGTAAAAATCCCGACCAGCCTTTGTTATTGTATTTTCTATTACTAATCCATTAATTACAAAACCATCTTGAGGCTTTGCTTGATCAGATATAGCAATTTGTTTGGGTTCTGCTTTTTTTAAAACTTCAACTTCCAGTTGGTCTCCTTTGTAGTTTAACACTACTCTATCTTGGCTAATGGGTTTATCATCTTGATCATAGATAACCATCACCAAAATTATTTTTCCTTCTTCATTTCTGTTTAAACTTATAGAAGAAAGTATTAGTTTTTCATGTGGTTTTAAAACAAACCTATTTCCTTGCGTATTTTTTGAAGTATTATTATTTAAATCTGTTTTAAATGACATCAACTCGTATCTCAAACTATATCCTGAAGCCATTAAATTTTCAGCTGATGCGTGAAAAGTAAAAAATTCACTATTTTTTTCAATATTAATTTTAGCTACGACTTCTTTATTATAAAGTTGGGCATAACTAAAATTACAAAAAAAGAATATTAGCGTTACTAACAAAACTCTTTTTTTTATATTTATTTTTACATTAGTCAATGTTTTAAAAATAACTTTTTATAATTAATATTGGCGATGCCTCAGTTTGTCTAAACTTTAACGATTTAGTAAGTGAATTAACTCCTTTTCTAACAAATATTAATCCATCTCCATATTGTATTAAATCTAAAGAGATATCAGCGTTTCTATCTCTTACAAAATCACTGATTCTGTTATTATTACCATTTTGGGTTAAATTAGCAATGGCAGTATTTGCAACATAATTAATATCCACCGTATTAACATCTCCATTTTGATTTATGTTAATTTCGCTAGCATTTGTTTCGGTAATTATTGAAGCAGTATTATATTCTCCAATTTGTGTTAGAAAAAGTGTATTTCCTGAAATTTGAGAATTTCTTGGGTTAACACTAGTGCCAATACCTAAGTTTGCAAAAATGCTTTTTTTTAGCTCTTCGTTATTTTTGATAATTTCTGCGTTTGTTTCTTCTTCATTGTAGGTTTGTCCATAACTTATTTGAACACTTACAACAAACATTAAACTAAGAAACATTATTATTTTTATCGTCTTCATAACTCAAATATACTTAATAAATTAATAATAATAATAATAATAAAATAAGGGGGTATATAAACATAGCCCCCTTTTATTATATAACCTTTTTAAGAAGCTTAACAGCCGCCTAGACAAATATCGCCTAAATTAAAACCAGGAACAGTATAATCCATTGTTGGATCTAACTGAGCATCAAAATAGCAATCGATACCATCTGTAGAGAAATCTCCATTAGGACCTAATTGTAAAACATCTACTTGGTTTCCACCTGCACTTAAATCATGTGCTGGTCCTCCAGCAAGGTTTAAGTTTTGCTCAACAGTATAACTTTGACCATCTCTTTGCACTACCAATGCTCTATTAGCTAAACCAGCTTGTGCAGTTGTAGCAACGTTTAAATTACCTCTTTGATGAACATTTAATAAATGACCTTCACCTCTTTGAGAAGACAAAACATTATTATCTGTTCCATATTGAGTTTGTAAAGCTTTAAAACCACTACCAGATTGTCCTAAACCTGCGTAATTTCCATATCCAATTTGTTCTTGTTTAGCATAATTGTTTCCACCTGCTCCAGTATGACCTTGAACCATTGCTGCTTCATTACCACTACCAGATTGATTTTGTTCTCCATAATTACTATCACCTACAGAACCACCAGCTTGTACCATATCTGCAGCATTTTCGTTACCCGATTGAATTTGGAACCCTACAGCACCAAAAGATTCTAAAGATGATACATAAATAGGAAGATTTCCTGGGTCTATACCACCTACATCACTCAAAAGACCTGCTGTTAAAGGCAATAATGACCAAGACTGATTAAGAGTACCTTGTTGCATTCCAGCTCTATTTCCATCACTACCCACTAAAGCATCAGTTGTTTGGTATTGTTTACCTTTATTATCATCTCCTTGTTGTAAAAGTGTAGCAGTATTTCTTCCACCTAAACCACTTTGCGTTACAAAAGATTCATTTCTGTCACCTTGTTGATCAACAGAAGCAGAATGACCGTCTGAACCATTAGGACCTGCATTTTGCATTACCTTAGACTTATTTTCATTACCTACTTGTTGTGTCCAAGCATCATTATTGTCAAAAATTTGACGTATTTTAGCTTGGTTATTATCACCATCTTGATCTATGGCAGCATAATTACTTTCTGCTTGTTGACCTGTACCTTGGCGGATTTTAGCTTTGTTACCACTACTTGCATCGTTCTTTTGTCCTTGACGAGTAATAGCCCAATTTTCATCTCCCTCTTGTACTGTAGTAGATTGGTTAGCTGTACCAGATTGTAAAACCTCAGCGGCGTTCGCAACACCACTATTAGGACCAACAGCACCTGTTTGCATTATTCGTGCTAAATTTCCGCCTAACCCAGATCCATTATCTTGAACTGTGCTTACAGATTGTGATGAACCTGCTTGACGTACACGTACTTTGTTACCGTCACCAAATTGAACCGACTTCCCAGTATTAGCTAGAGGGTCTAGTGATAAACTAGGTTCAATTTTTACATCTGGTGACATGTCTCCAGACGTATCCGTAATAGGATCGTTTTGGGCAACCATAATTGCTCCAAACATTAGCGCCATTGCGCTTAAAACTACTTTTTTCATAATTAAATTGTTTTAGTTAATAATTGATTTATAGTTATAATATTAAAAAAATAATATTCTTCTCTTGAAGCTTACTAGAGACAATTAGCCTATATACATGTAAGCTTAATTTAATATGTGGGGATAATTTTAAACGACTAAGTGAATTTTTCACTTATCTTTTTCACAATTGAGGATAGATAAATATTGTGATAATATATTTTACAATTTTATATATAATTGTAATTACACATCAAATGTATAACGTAAAGTTGAATAATCCTACAGGGGAGAAACCCCCTTCCATCTTTAACTGCATTCGTGTAGGAATTAGACTATTAATGTTTTTTCTAAAATGGGGTGTAGCTATAAAAAAAGTCGTTCAACTACCGTTAAACGACTTTTTTATCAATACGTTAAAGTTTTGTTAATTTTATTTAATAATTAGCATTTCTCGATATTTAGTTAAGGGCCATAACTCATCATCAACTAACAACTCTAATTTATCACAATGATACCTTATGATATCAAAATATGGCTTAACATTATCACAATAAGCAATAGCAAGTTTTTCTGATGAACTAATCTTATTTGCTTTTTTCCGTTCGTCGATCATATCGGTAATTCCTAGATTTATCTTTTCTATATGTTCCGAGATCTTCTCAATCAACTTCATTTGTTCCTTGGACAACTTCTTAAATTCCTTGCCGTAGATATCTTTTAAACCTTGTACATTTTTAATTAAAATATTCTGATATTTAATTGCGGTCGGTATAATGTGATTTCTAGCGATATCTCCTAAAACTCTTCCTTCAATCTGAATTCGTAAAGCATATTCTTCTATTTTAATTTCATAACGAGCTTCTATTTCTACTCTATTCATAATCTGAAGCTCTTCATATAATGCAATTGTTTTTTCTGAAACTTTAGCTTTTAAAGCTTCTGGAGTACTTTTATGATTACTAAGCCCTCTTTTTTTAGCTTCTTTTTCCCAAGCTTCTCCATAACCATCTCCTTCAAATCGAATTCGCTTAGAATCTTTAACATATTCTCTAAGAACATTAAAAATGGCATCGTCCTTCTTCATTCCTTTATTCTTCACAAGAGCATCTACGCTTTTCTTGAATTCTATAAGCTGTTTTGCTACTATAGAATTTAATACTGTCATTGGTGTAGCACAGTTTGCTGTAGAACCAACTGCTCTAAATTCAAATTTATTACCCGTAAAAGCAAAGGGTGAAGTACGGTTTCTATCTGTATTATCCAAAAGTATTTCTGGGATTTTTCCTACCACGTTTAACTTGAGTTCCGTCTTTTCTTCTGGAGATAATTTTCCGTTGGTAACTTTCTCTAGTTCATCTAAAGATTTTGTAAGTTGTGAACCAATAAACACTGAAATAATTGCAGGTGGCGCTTCGTTTGCTCCTAAACGATGATCGTTATTAGCACTCGCGATTGAAGAACGTAATAATTCTTCATACTCGTTTACTGCTTTTATGGTATTAATAAAAAAGGTTAAAAACTGAAGGTTACGCTTCGGTGTTTTTCCTGGGCTTAATAAATTAATTCCTGTATTGGTGCTTAATGACCAGTTGTTATGTTTTCCACTTCCGTTAATTCCTTTGAATGGTTTTTCGTGAAACAATACTTTAAACTGATGTCTATCGGCAACTTTCGCCATAATATCCATTAATAGGGAATTATGATCTACGGCTAAATTTGCTTCTTCAAAAATAGGTGCTAATTCAAACTGATTTGGTGCCACTTCATTATGTCGCGTTTTTACTGGAATACCTAAATACATACATTCGGTTTCCAAATCACGCATATAATCTAAAGCTCTTGACGGAATAGATCCAAAATAATGATCGTCTAATTGTTGTCCTTTTGCAGATGCATGACCTAATAATGTTCTTCCTGTTAATAAAATATCGGGTCTTGAAGACGCTAATGCTTTATCAATTAAAAAATATTCTTGCTCCCAACCTAAAGTTGCAATGGTTTTTGTGACATTTTTATCAAAATATTTTGCTACGGAAGTTGCCGCAGTATCTAATACTTGTAACGATCTTAATAAAGGTGTTTTATTATCTAATGCTTCGCCTGTGTAGGCGACAAATACTGTTGGAATACAAAGTGTGGTTCCGTAAATAAATGCAGGTGATGTAGGATCCCAAGCTGTATATCCTCTTGCTTCAAATGTGTTTCTAATTCCTCCGTTCGGGAAACTAGACGCATCTGGTTCTTGTTGTACTAATTGTCCTCCTCCAAATTTTTCGATTGCTTGTCCGTCGTCTGTAGTTTCAAAAAAGGCATCGTGTTTTTCGGCAGTTGATCCTGTTAAGGGCTGAAACCAATGTGTATAATGTGTTGCTCCTTTTGAAAGTGCCCATTCTTTCATCCCTAATGAAATCTGATCAGCTATTCTTCTATCAATTTTAATACCGTATTGCGTAGCGTTTATTACACTTTCATAAGGTTCTTTTGTAAGGTACTGTCGCATTGAAGCTTCATTAAAAACGTTTTGTCCAAATATTGCTGAACGTCTTTGTGATTCATCTACAGGTACTCTAGGTCGATTTAATGTTTCTTTAATTGCTTGAAATCTTAGGGTTGACATGATTAAAATTTTATTTACACATTAATATTGTGCAAAAATAACTTAATTTTTGTTTGACCCCTTATTTATTGAAGTAAATTTGTAATAAATGCCAATATATTTATCAACACCCCCAATTTTTAAACAATAAAGTGCGTTTAATTGTAATTTAAGAAAACTAACCCCATAAAAATGGCATAGGCTACAAACAGAATAATACCTTTATAACGGGTTAAAACAAATTTCTTTGGTAAGAATGCCAAAACCAAAATGGCAGCAGCGAAACCAATCATCCACAACACATCGTTTAATACTAATGATATACCAGAATCCAGTACTGAAATAGGATGAATAAAGGCAGTAATTCCGATAACTGAAGCAATATTAAATATATTAGATCCAATTATATTTCCTATTAACAAAGCTTTTTCTCCTTTCAACGCAGCTACTACCGATGCTGCCAATTCTGGTACGCTTGTGCCGATTGCAATCATTGTAATGGCTATTATGCGATTACTAACTCCAAAATTTTCGGCAATATTTACGGCTCCTTTAACCAATAATTCGCTTCCGCCCCATAAGGCTCCTCCTCCAATTACCAACCAAATAGCGATTTTAAAATTTGAAGTAATAATTTCTGAAATTTCTGGATTATTATTTGATTTAATAATTTTTCGGTTTTTCTGTGCTTTTCTTATTAAAACCCATAAATAAACCGTCAAGACCAATAGTAACCCTATACCCTCTATCCTATTTATACCATCACCAAATAGTAATAAAAAATACAAGCCAACAGAAAGCAACATCATTACTGGCCAATTAAATTTATAAAAATCACGATCAAGAAAAAGTGGAGAAATAATGGTTGTAACCCCAAGAACCAAACCTATATTTGCAATGTTTGAACCTATTACATTCCCCAAAGCAATATATGGATAGCCATCAAAAGCCGCTTGTACACTAACAAATAATTCGGGTGCTGAAGTAGCAAATGAGACAACTGTTAAACCTATTATCATCTTTGATAAATGAAATTTTAACGAAATTGCCACCGAGGACCGCACTAAAAACTCTCCTCCTACTACCAATAAAACCAAACCAGAAAGAATGAAAACTATATCCATTTACTATTAATTATTAGGTTGCGAAGATACTAAAATACATTCCTTTATATCTCTTATATTTGAAGTATGAAAAAATCATTATTTAGAGTATTAGCCAAACTCAATAAAGCAATCCTCCCAAGTTTTACTAAACAAGGTGTTGATCTTGCGACTACAACAAAATGGCAAATAGCATTGTTTGGGTATCGATTATGGATTACGAAAAGAGCTTTAGATTAAAAACTAATTTTTTATTAAAACTATCTTTGCCAAATCCTTAAAAAGAAATATATTTGCAGCCCATTAAAAAAACCTTTCGGCGTATCGGGAGAATAACGCATCTGACTTTAATACAGATAGGAAAATATTAAAATCGGCCTCGTGGCGCAACTGAATAGCGCACTTGATTACGGCTCAAGAGGTTACAAGTTTGAATCTTGTCGAGGTCACTATAGAAAACCTAATTACTTTTAAAATAAGTAGTTAGGTTTTTTTTGTACTTGTATTTGTCAATTTTATTAATTTATATACAATAAATTACATTTGCTCATTAAATTTACCCTCTTTTAATTCAAGAAATCAATTCTGTTTTTTTATCTTGTACGTTTCCCTAATTAATTATTAAAATATATGCACTTATTCTTCGACACCGAAACAACGGGACTTCCAAAAAATTGGAAAGCCCCAGTAACCGATCTTAATAACTGGCCTAGAATGATACAAATAGGCTGGATATTATCAGACAATGGCAATCGTATCGATACTGGGAATTTTATCATTAAACCCGAAAATTTCACAATCCCTTTTGAAGCTTCAAAAGTTCACGGTATCACAACCGAAAAAGCAATTGCTGAAGGAGTAGATTTAGAAAACCTACTTCGTAAATTCAATAATCTAATAGCGCAATCAAATTTTATAGTTGCACATAATATTGACTTCGATAAAATGATTTTAGGAGCAGAATTATTACGTAAAAACGTTGCAAGTAATTTTCAAAGAACACCGAAAATATGCACGATGAAATCTGCGACCAACTATTGTCAAATTCCTGGAAATTACGGCTATAAATGGCCTACGCTGTCTGAGTTACATATAAAATTATTTGGTAAAAATTTTGAAGGAGCTCACGATGCCTTTGCAGATATTGAAGCTACAGAAAAATGCTTTTGGGAATTAAAAAGACGTGGAGTACTTTAAATAAATTTTACAACTCCACCTATTAATTACACAATCTCAGCACTCAAATCCGCCTGAAGCAACATCGTACATTGCGGCTTTAATTCCTCATAAGAACCTGTTTTAACAGTACACTTTCCTTTGTAATGAATAATAATGGAACATTGCTCTGCTTGCTCTGGAGTATGGTCGCAAGCATAAATTAGAGTATCTATAACGTGATCAAATGTATTTACATCGTCGTTAAATACCACTATTTGGTGTTCTGTATTTTCTTGTACAGCAACATCGGTTTCTTCTTGTATTTTTTCTTTGGTGCTCATAATAAAATTAGACACGGATTTTACGAATTTTCACTAATTAATAGAAACTGCTGATTTTATACTCAAATTTCATTAGTTATCACGAATTGCAAAACAAATATATAAAATCCTTTAGATTGTTTTTTTTTTAATAACAAAAAGCTTCTAAATAGTACTACACAAGTCATAAGTCGTAAATCCTAAATCCTAAATCATTTAATAAACTTAGCTGCGATCCAATTATTACGTTCTCTATTCTCAACGAATGTAAGCCCAAATTTATTGCAAGTTTCCGTAATTAACGGAAGGTCTTCTTTATAAAATCCACTTACATACAACTCGCCATTTTCTTTTATTGCTTCGGAATAGATTTCCATATCTTGAAGTAAAATATTCCGATTGATATTTGCGATTAAGACATCGTATTTTTTGCCCTCTAAAAAGGAAGCAACTCCTTGATACACCGAAATATTTGAACAATGATTACGCTCAACATTCTCCACAGAATTTTCAAAACACCATTCGTCAATATCAACGGCATCTATTTTTGAAGCACCACGCATTTCGGTTAAAATTGCCAAAACTGCGGTTCCGCAACCCATATCCATCACTGTTTTATCTTTATAATCGTTTTCCAAAATAAACTGAAGCATCATAAAAGTAGTTTCGTGATGTCCTGTTCCAAACGACATTTTAGGCTCGATAATAATTTCGTATTTCACATTGAATGGTTTATGAAACGGTGCACGTAAGGCACAAACATCATTTACTTCAATAGGTTGGAAATTTTTCTCCCATTCTGAGTTCCAATTTACTTGAGGAATTTCGGTAACCGTAAATTCAATTTTAAATTCGTTTGAGTTTAAAACCTGAATATTTTTAACTGCTTCTTTATCTAGTTCTTCTTTCTGAACATAAGCCTTTACTCCCGTTTCAGTTTCCACAAAACTTTCAAAATTGACAGCTCCTAATTGAGCAATTAATATTTCGGAAGCTGGTTGAAGCGGTGAAATGGTGAAATTGTATTCTATATAAATTTGTGACATTTTAAAACGCGTTTACAATCGCCATAAAACTTTCGGCATCTAAAGCAGCACCGCCAATTAAACCTCCATCTACGTCTGGATTGCTAAAAATTTCTTTAGCATTTGCAGGTTTTACACTCCCTCCATAAAGAATGGAAACGTTTTCTGAAACTGATTCTCCGTATTTTGAAGCAACTAGATTTCTAATAAAAGCGTGCATTTCTTGGGCTTGTTCTGGCGAAGCAGTTTCTCCTGTACCAATTGCCCAAACGGGTTCGTAAGCTAAAACTATGGATTTCCAACTTTCAGCTTCTAAATGAAACAAGGCGTTTTTTATCTGACCTTCTACCACATTAAAATGATTTTCAGAGTTTCGATCTTCTAATTTTTCGCCAAAACAAAAAACGATTCGCATATTATTTTCTAATGCAGCATCCACTTTTTGTTTTAAAATAGCATCGTCTTCATTAAAATATTCTCTACGTTCGCTATGTCCTAAAATAACAGTAGAAACTCCAATACTTTTTAACATTCCTGCTGAAATTTCACCAGTATAAGCACCATTTTCTGCAAAGTGCATATTTTGTGCAATGACTTCAATATCGCTTTCTTTTAATAATTTTGAAGCTTCCATTAAATTAGTAAACGTAGGTGCAATCATCATTTCTGCTCCCGAAACATCGGGACGAGTTTTTACTTGACTTTCTAATTCTGAAATCAACGTTTTAGTTGCTGCTAAATCGTTGTTCATTTTCCAATTTCCTGCTACTATATTTTTTCTCATATTATACCTGTATTTCGACTTCGCTCAATATAAACTACAGCAGAGGTCTTATTTAATTAAACTACATTCCTTGTATTTCGACTCCGTTCAATATAAACTTCGGCAGGAACCTTATACCTACAAGGTTTTTAAAACCTTGTAGGAGGATTCATTATTCTGTTGACTGCCTTACTCAAAACTGCCAACTAACTCCGTATCTTCGGATCCAACCACCCATAAATCATATCTACAAAAATATTAATAATTATAAATAAGGAGGCTATTACAATAACTGCTCCCATAATTACGGGTAAATCTAAGGTATTTAAAGCATCTACTATTTCTTTTCCAAGGCCGTTCCAACCAAAAATATATTCAACAAATACCGCTCCTGCTAACATAGATGCAAACCATCCAGAAATTGCTGTAACCACCGGATTCATTGCGTTTTTCAAGGCATGTTTTCTTATAATGGTAAAGAGCTTTAATCCTTTTGCTTTGGCAGTTCTTATATAATCTGTGGACATAACTTCCAGTAAAGAGTTTCGCATTAACTGACTCACAACCGCCAAGGGTCTAATTCCTAAAACGATGGCAGGTAAAATTAAATTTTTCCATTGAATGTACTTCCCTTCGCCAAAATCATCTACTTCGTACAAGCTCCCTGTCATATTTAAACCTGTGTATTCGTGTAATAAAAAACCGAATAGCCAAGCAAAAATAATCGCACTAAAAAACGACGGAACACTCATCCCAAAAGTACTAATTAATTGAATGATTTTATCCAACCAGCTGTCTTTATACATTGCTGAAATTATTCCCAAAAAAACTCCTAAAACCATCGCAATCGTAATTGCCGAAACTGCTAAAACAAAAGTATTTGGTAGGGTTTCAGAAATAACTGAACTTACTTTTTTTCCGTTCTTCTGAAAGGATTCTCGTAAATAAGGAGCTTTTATGACCACCTCGGTATTTCCAACTGAAAACAAATTGGTAGCATTGTATTTTTTTTCAGAAAGGAAGGTATAATCATTTTCATTTTTGCTATGAAATGACAAAGGTGATAAATCGTTTAAATAGTAAAAATATTGCTTTCCAAGGGGTTGATCGAAGCCGTATTTCTTTTTAACAATCGCCACCTGTTCAGCGGTTTCATTTTGCCCCAACATCATACGAGCTGGATCTCCTGGAAGAATATTAAACAATAAAAATATAACGGTTATTACTCCAAAAAGCGTCAATAAAGCATAACCTATTTTTTGAAGTAAATAACTGAGCATTTATTGTTCGTTTAATGCTTCAATTTCATCTAAAGTGTATGCTTTATATTTAAAATCATCTCCATAAAGCCTTTTTGCATATTCTTCAATTGTGCTATTATAACCAACATCATTTCTTCTTTGATTGACATTTTCAGGGTCGTTAATTGGCCAAATAATTTGAATAGGATTTTCGGTATTATAATTTATCGTCCTTCCTTGAGTACCGTAAATCTGAGCTTCCCCGCTTTGCATTAACATTCTATCTTCCATCATAGCAGCATTAGTTTTTGGCAATTCTCCATTATTTGCTGCCTCTTTTATTGAAGTAATATAGGTTGGTATTATATCTGAATGCTGTATCACCAACCAAGCAGCAATATTAGTTGGGGTTCCAACCAAACTCTTTCCTGGATACCCATATTCTTTAAACACTTTTTCGATAAAAACCATATTGGAACTATCAATTTTCCTTTGTGTATTCCAATCCATATCACCTTCTCTGTGCTTTTGATCCAATGCCATTATACTATCCAATTGCCGCTTCAATTTGAAGTTTAGATTTGGCATTGCATTCGGAAGGGTTTCTAATTGTAAATCTGCAGCATCATTCCAGTGCAATTTTTGTAGGATGGTTCCTTTTTGCAATTCCATTAAGGAAGGATTGGCACGAATAATCGTTTTTAAAGCCGTTTCATCACAGAAATAAAATTCAAAATTTAATTTATATTCTTCAGTTAAAGCTTCGGTTACTTCTTGGCTAGATGCTGAAAGGCCGATTACTTTATAACCGTTTTTTATAGCTTTATCGGTTGCTTGTTTAATATTTATAAAGCCTTCTTTTTCAGAATTACTCAAACTATAAGCCACGACAATTATTAAATTATCTTCATTTAAAAGAGCTTCCGAATGATCTTCTCCATTACGTTCCATTGTAAAATCGTGAATAGGTGGTTCGTACCCTTCTTGAACCATTACAGTTTCAACGGTATAATCTCCTTCTTCCTTCGGAAAATCACCATTGGTCACCACAACTTTTTCTTTTCCATTATTAGTGAATGTCCAACGATACTCGAAAATTGGTTGAGGAGCATTTGGAGGGTAATTCATTCCTTCCGTAATATTAGCATTGATTTTATAAGGTCTAAAATCTACTATTGGCAAATGTTGCAGTACATAATATCCCAATGCCATGCAGCCAATAAAAGAAAGGTAAACTAAAATTCTTCCCGTATTTTTCGAAAATAGTGGCTGAATAAATTTTCTTCCGAAGTAAATAATTAACAACAAAATTAGAAGGACAATGTCTTTTGAAAATGATTCCCAAGGTGTTAATTTTATAGCATCTCCAAAGCAGCCACAATCGGTAACTTTGTTAAAATACGCTGAGTAAAACGTTAGAAAAGTAAAGAAAACAATCATTGCCAATGAACTCCAAATAGTGAATTTTTTAGCATAACCCAATAATAACATCACTCCTAGCATCACTTCAAAAATCACCACAAATATGGCAATTAGCAATGCGTAGGGCACAAATACTTCTAAATTTAAAACATCTGGTGCAAAATAATCCTTCAGTTTAAATGAGAATCCAACTGGGTCGTTCAATTTAATTAATCCGCTGATAATGAACAATGTACCAACTAATGTTCGAGAAATGTTTACTGTAATTTTCATAAAAAATAAATTCAAATATTAAATTCCGCACTCTTCGATACGTTTTCTTAGGAAAACACCTGCCTCGCCGGCAAGGCGGGCTCAGAGTACTATCTTCAAAAAGGTAATTAACTCTCCCCAAGGAGAATTAATGCAAATATCGCATAATTAATCATATCTTGATAATTAGCATCAATCCCTTCCGAAACCAATGTTTTCCCTTTATTATCTTCAATTTGTTTGACTCTTAGTAATTTCTGAAGAATCAAATCGGTTAACGAGCTCACTCGCATATCTCGCCAAGCTTCGCCATAATCGTGATTTTTATCCATCATTAATTGCTTGGTTTCAGCAACATTTTTATCGTATTCTGTTATTGCCTCTTCCAAATTAAGGTCGGGTTGTTCTACCACACCTTTCTCTAATTGAACCAAAGCCATTATTGAATAATTAACAATTCCTATAAACTCACTTGCTTGTCCTTCATCAACTTTCTGAACTTTATTTTGTTGCAAGCCTCGTATTCGTTGCGTTTTTATAAAAATCTGATCGGTCAACGAAGGAAGACGTAAAATTCGCCAAGCACTTCCGTAGTCTTTCATCTTATTGATAAACAGGTTTCTACAAGTTTCTGTAATTTTATCGTATTGTTTTGAAGTATCTGCCATTAGGTCTATAAGATTTTCCGTAAATTTCGCCTAAAATAAGCAAATTAAAAAATTGAAAACAATTAATTGTAACGGAAAGCTTATCGATTTATCAACACCCAAGGTTATGGGGATTTTAAATCTTACTCCCGACTCGTTTTATGACGGCGGAAAACTAAGTTCGGAAAAAGAAATTCTTTCCCAAGCTGAAAAAATGTTGAGTGAAGGTGCGGCTTTTTTAGATTTGGGTGGTTATAGTTCCAGACCTGGAGCCAGTTTTGTTTCTGAAGAAGAAGAAATGCAACGAGTCTTACCGGTAGTAGAATTACTTTTGAAGGAATTTCCCAATGCATTATTATCCATCGACACCTTTAGAAGTGACGTTGCAAGGAAATCTGTGGAAATAGGAGCAGCAATCATCAACGACATTTCTGGAGGAAATATGGACGAACAAATGTTTAAAACAATTGCAAAACTACAAGTACCTTATATAATGATGCACCTGCGAGGAACTCCCGAAACAATGATGCAAAACACTAACTACAAAGATTTAATTAAAGAAGTGTTGTTTTATTTTTCTGAAAGAATTGCGAAAGCTCGTTCTTTAGGTATTAACGATATTATTACCGATCCAGGTTTTGGATTTTCAAAAACTACCAAACAAAATTTTGAGTTATTAAATGAACTGGAATTGCTTAAAATCTTGGATATTCCTTTATTAATTGGTATTTCAAGAAAAACTATGATTTATAAAACCTTAGATATTTCTGCAAATGAAGCACTCAACGGAACAACTGCCTTGCAAGCAATTGCCTTACAAAAGGGTGTTTCTATTTTACGAGTTCACGATGTAAAGGAAGCTGTTGAAACTATTAATTTGATGGGGAACTTGATGAGTTTTAGCCCGAAAAATTCACGGTCATCTATTATTAACTAGACAGACATTGATTACTGAGCGTTGGTTGCTGAGCATTGCCAAAGTAAAGATTGTACTCAACATATTGTGCTGAATTCATTTTAGTAGGATTGGGTATTTTTTTTGAAATATTTTAATAATTTGTGTTGCCTCGATGCTTTGGGAATTTTAGTGTTAATTAAGTTAATAAGGCTAAATAGGGTTTGCTGAAAAATGACTTATATGGAATACCCATATTCTAATTTTTGATTTGGTTTACGGTTATAAAATATAGTTTCATCTTTTATAAGCTTCTTATGTGCTCTAATAATGCTCTTGGGGTTTATTAAGTTTAGAAAGAAACGCCAAAAAGAGACTGTTTTTTCATAATGAATCAAGTTCATTACAAAAAAGATACAAGCAATCCAGCTTTCTGAAGTTTCTTGTAATCTTGCTCTTATTTTATTTAGATTATACCCGTTTTTTCCTTGTCCAAATTTGCCTTCTATTTGGTTTCTTTGTGTTGTTTCTGCCTTTCGTTTTTGTTTTTTATAGTAGGATTCTTCTATGAGTTCTTTGCTTTTTCTTCCTAGTGGCGGTGCTGTTATTCGTATGCCTCGTTCTTTAAGCCATGCCCTGTTTGCTCTAGTGGCATATATTTTATCAACTTGGACTAAATCTGGATAGTAACCATGCAAGCTCTTGTATTGTTCTACTTGGATAATCAAATCACTGTCCTCATTATAAGTATCCCAACTCAAAGTGGTAATACGGGCAAGTCCGCCATCTAAACTTACACCCAACTTTGAGCCAAATTCAATCTTAGATTTAATCTTGCCCCTTGGTATGGGACGTACATGTGGTTGAAAAATGCTTACAATCCTATCTTGTACACTATGGGTTTTAAGGTCATACATTTGTTTTTGTTGCTCATAAACATTTTGGATTATCCAAAGCATTTTCTGCTCTTTGTAATTTAATGGAAATTTGTTGCTATTATTGGCTTGATACACATCTAGTAGCCTGTAAATGTGCTTAAGGTCTCTTTTTACGCATTCTAATAGTTTACGGTTCATCTTACGGTGTGCCGCTTTTGATTTTGATTTCTTTTTAGAATAATCCAAAAAGAAGTGTCCATTTTGCGGCGGTAGGTTCTTGGTTTTGTGTCTTTTTTACCGTTAAGCTCATAGAGTTTATCAATTATTTTCTCGCACTGCTTTCTGCTGGAATTTAAAATTTTAGCATCTGTGGGGTAGGTAATGTACTGATCGGCAACGGTAGCATCCATTTGCAAACGTCCACTATTTGGAGGAAGGTCTAAATCATCATATTCTCTCTTTTTTGAACATTGTTTTTTGTCTTCTACTGCACTAATAGACTTTATAAGATCCTCATTTAGCTTATCAAAGGTGCTTGCTCCAATTCTCTTGCGTATCTCAACAAACAAGGAAGCGTCAAATATAGGTTTTGAGCAAAACCCTTTTAACCCTACAAAGTACTGCATGTAAATATTCTCCTGAATGTTTGAGATAACACTCCTGTCATCTAGGTTTTCAAGATGCTTTATAATTAAAGCACCCAAGACAATTCGTGGGGAAATCCCTGGACGGCCAATTTCCGAATTCATAACAGACATATAAATTTTCGCAAAACTATCCCAAGGAACAACTTTGCTTAACTTTACCCATCTATTATCTGGCAATAAGGAGCCTTCAAAAGGTGTTTCAAATTCTTCAATACGCAACTGTCTCTGTGAAATATACTGTATCATTGTGCAAACTTATTTACACTAAGATACAAAAAACGCTGCACTTTGTCACGATTTTAGAGTTAAATTATCAACATAAATAACTGATTATTAATTAGTTGTTTTATAAAAATAAGTTTTTCAGCAGACCCTAAATAAGAAAAAAAGAAGATCACGATTACAAACTAAGTAGCTGGTTTTTAGATTTGCTTAGGAATTGTAACTAAATAAATGCTTTGAATTTGATTCAAAAATTTTGTTTTTAATTGAGATGAAAAATCTAAGCATAGCAATAGCTTAGTTTAGCCCCCAATAAGTTCGGAGTGATATTTTAAATTTCAAACTAATACCTTTGAGATATGAAATACAAGAAGTGGAGTTTAGACCAGAAGTTAGAAATACTATCAGTTTCAGAAGAAATTGGCATTATAGAATCCTGTCGTAAATATGGGGTGA
>JAKITD010000021.1 GCA_021648265.1 Flavobacteriaceae bacterium
GGAGCAGAATACATCCAATCTATTTATTTAGGTTGGATTTTTTGTTTTATAGTGAGGTAACACCTATCATTAAATGACAGGTGTCTTATAATTTTCCCTATTCTTTTTTGGTTAAAGAAAGGTTGACAACGATAGCCATTAGAAGCCAAATAATCCATGTTTCTCCATTGCTCATTTCATAAGTTGATCCAGATAACCTGGCTGCAATTAAAATAACATATACAATAATTGGTGATAAAACAAGACTAATTGCAAGTTTTGAAAGTGATTTTTTGTAATCCATAATCTACTAATTTAGATGGTTAATACTATTATTATTTTATAAAATTGAAAACAAATCAATTTGATTAATAGCCTAAATATAATGATTTTTTTTATAGCAGAAGTTTCAAAAGACGATTTACACCTTTGAAGAGGAGCAGAATACGTCCAATTTATTTATTTAGGTTGGATTTTGTTTTTATATACGCAAGGGGTTTAAACCCCTTGTTAAGACCCTTCTACTATGGCGATTTCCTCCTCAGTTAACCCATACAACTCATACACCATTTGGTCTATTGCTGCATTTGTTTTATCAATTTCCTCTTTGAGGATTAGAACTTCTGCTTTTTTGGTTTCAAAAACTTCCATCCATTCCATTTCATCCATTTTTGTGAGCTTATCTCCATTTTCTTTTTTAATGGCTTTATTGAGTTCTTTTATAAAATCTCCAAATTCTAATTCGTGCCAGTTTTGGAGTTTTTTTGTTGTATTGACTCTATATTTTTGCTTTAAATAAGTGACAAATGAATGTTTAATATCATAATCCTTACTATGAATTTTGATTA
Organism: Flavobacteriaceae bacterium; assembly: GCA_021648265.1. Taxonomy (GTDB): domain Bacteria; phylum Bacteroidota; class Bacteroidia; order Flavobacteriales; family Flavobacteriaceae; genus Marifrigoribacter. The sequence continues at coordinate 828 of JAKITD010000021.1, forward strand.
AAGAATCTACTGAAATTGAAATTTTCTTTTTTTCTTTAATAGTGGCATTAGGAATAGGAACATTTTTCATTTTATTTCTATCTAATTTCACTCTCCCACTTGTATGAGCATTACCATAAGCTACAAAATTTAGTTTTTTGTAATATTTAAAAAAAGAAGAATTCAAACAAGCTGATAGAAATTTATCTGCGTTACTGATAATAAAACAAGAATTATTTACATAAAAACCTTTTTCGTCATAATTGAAATAATGATTTACAGCAGTGTAGATAAACATTATTTTTGGTTTTTCAAATTTATCGTAATAATTACAAGCCCTTAAATTGTAATGATGTATACCTTTATCTTGCCTTTTTATGAGTTGTTCTTCATATTGATGTAGCCACTTTACAATTGAAGGGTATTTTTGCACATCAATATTGTAACCAGTATTTATCAGATAATAGGCCTCTTTATTTTCTAAGTGATAACCTTTTATATCTGTTGCACTGACATAGGGTTTTATAAGTAAACTAGCTTTAGGGTCTTCAAATATTATTTTTTCTTTAGTTTGTTTATCTATAATAAACGCATTATTTGCAGCAGTTTTTACTCCTAAAAATATTTCCGTTTCCGAATATTCTGACAACTTCGCTGAATTAATCGATACTTTATTTAAAATATTAGAATCTTTTTCACTAAGAAAAGTCCATATTTTTCTTGAAAGTTTTCTTTTATCAATAGCAATATTCTGATAATCAAAATCTGTGAAAAATTTTAGATTAACAATTGGAGAATAATATAAATCATTTTGTGAGTTATTGTTTCTAACTATAATAATTTGAGAATCTGTAGAAGCATCTTCAAAAACTTTTAATTCAAAAAAATCAATTAACTTTAAAATATTAAATTGAACAAGGTAATTTCTTAATTCAGCACCATATTGTGTTTTATAAAATTTATTAGGAGTAATAAAACCTAAAAAACCACCATTATTTAATATTGAGATTGATTTTTCATAAAAATAAACGTATAAATCTGCTGTACCATTTCCAACGTTGTAGTTTGATGATAAAAATTGTTTGTCAATAGGATTAATTAATTCTTGTCGTACATAAGGAGGATTCCCAATCACCACATCAAATCCGCCTGTATATTCTGGATTTAGGGCAGTGTCTAAATCGCAACACATGGTTTCAATTATTAATTTTAGTTGATGGTTATGTGCTGGTAATTCGTGTTTGTGACGGTTGTTTTGTATATAATCTATGGTGTTGTGTAATTGTTCTTGGCTGGCAACTTCTTTTGGACTGCTGTATTTTTGTTGCCATAGTGGTTTATTTGTTTCCCGCAAAGGGCTTAACAAGGGGTTTAAACCCCTTGCGGAGGAAGAAGCAAAAGAACTTCGTCCTTTTATTTTTTGCATTATACTGGGTATCTCATCAATATCACATACCAATAAAAGGTGTATGTGGTCTGCACAAATATTATAGGCAAGTAGTTTTATGTCGTTTTCTTTTACTACTTGTGCAATGGTTTGGGTAATTAATAAATCGTCTTCTTTTGTAAAATAAATAACATTTGGATAGGGATTGGTTCCCATATCTCGCCGTTCTCGCACCTTATATTTTGTCATTCGTTTTGAGGTCCGACTATCATGAATGGCGGTTGTAACGTGGTATATTTTTTTGTCTTTTTCTTTAAATATTTGCGGAAATTCTCGTCCCCATTTAAAAGCTTTTTCCCCTGCAACTTCTGGGTCATCAATTAAAGAATTACCACATTTAATATTATTGCTTAAATCGTTTAGTTTTCTGTTAGGTTGTGCAGTTCTAAGCCAGAGGGAAAGTTTGGCAATTTCTACACTTTCTTGGTTAATATCTACTCCAAAAAGATTGTTTTCAAGGATACTGTTTTCAACATCACTTAGTATCATTGTATCTCCAAATAATTTTGCTTGGAGTTCATCTATATAACTATGTTCTGTAATTAAAAAGTCTAAGGCTTGGTTTAAAAAAGCTCCAGAGCCACAAGCAGGGTCACAGATAGTTAATTGTAGTAGCCAATTTCTGTAATCAGTAAGTTTATCTAATAATGCTTTTCTGGTTTTCTTTTGCCTTTTTTTATCTGTAATGTAGTCTTCTTCGTTAATCTGTAATGCTTCTTTTTTCTCTTCACAAAGCTTTCCAATAGTATTTTCAACTATGTATTTGGTAATGTATTTTGGAGTATAAAACACCCCATCTTTTTTACGTTTTGAGGTAGTTTTACCTACTTCTTGCCCTTCTAATTTTGATTGAATTTCTTCAATTTCAGAAAGGGAGTTTTCAAAAATATGTCCTAGAATATTTACATCTACTTCGCTATCAAAATCATATTCAGAAAGGGTTAAGGTGTGTTTGTATAGTAAATCATCATCAATTGTGATGTTATCTAAAATTTCATCGGGTTTAAATAAGCCACCATTATAGGCATATACATTGTATTGCTTTCCTTTAAAACCTGTATTTAAATAACCAAAGTATTTTTTAAACCTATCAAAAAGAGGTGTGTAGGCATCTAATTCTTTAAGCTTTTCCCATTGTTCTAATATGAGTCTAACAGAGTTAGGAGGGAGTAAGTGTCTGTCTTCTGCAAAAAATAAAAACAGGAATCTATCTAAAAGTTTTTGTGTTTTCTTGAATAAAGTTAAGGCATCGTATTGTGGATTTAGTTTTACCAAACTAAGGTGTAATTCTCTTCTGAAAAGAGAGTAATCTTTATATAGTTTTTTGGTGATGGCATCCTCTTCACTTACAGATTCTTCCTTTATTTTCTTTGGAATATCTTTTTCAATATTTTCATAAGCTAAACATAGATAAAGCAGATTAAACTCTTTTTCAGTAAGGGTAAAAAGATTGAATTCAATATGCTCAATTGCATTGTCAATGTAAAATCGTAGCTTTTCAAAGTTGGAAGTAATTACATAAGTACATTCTGGTTGATTGTTTTTATAACCAAAAGCTTGGGTTTCTACTTTGCTTAAATCGGTGGTGTTGGTTCCTTTAAGCTCAATAACAGCGGTTACCACTTCATTAATAATAATGGCTCCATCTGCCTTTTTGCTATCCTTTACATTTTTATATTCTGTAGTAAGATTAAAATCGGGGTTTGGGTTTTTGGTATAGCCCAAGACTTTTACAAAAAGGTCTATTAAAAATTCTCCTTGGTATTGTTCCTCTTTGCTATTGCGTATATTTTCTTGAATTTCAGGATTTAGAAAATGTGTTTTGTAGGCTTCCCATTTTAAAGAAATATCCTCTTTATGTTGGCTTTTAAGGTGTTTTACTACTACTGTATTCTGGAATAATGGCATCGATGTAAATTGATTGCTAAAGTTACGAGTAATTTTATTCTTGAAAAGATATGTTGTTATTAATTTCTAAAATAAGAATATCGTTATTATAGTTTTTGTACAAGAATAAATTTACTAGATTAAAAATATAAGAAGTTCTAAACTCAACAAATAAGTTATATATAACGTTCAAATAAATTGAAAAAAGTCAAAATAATAAGGGATTTAATAATAATTTAATTGGAGTATCATAAATCAAAAAACAGTAATATTGGCGATGAAACTTGCATTTAATCAGATTTAATTGTAAAATTGACCTCTAAAAATTAGTACTCTCAAACCTATAATCTTGATATTATGACCTTAAATTCAAAAATAAACTTACTTACAATTGCACTATTATTGATTACTACATTTTCTATTGCTCAAAAAAAAGGAGAACAATTCATTATTTCGGGAGATGTAGCAATAGATAAATATCATGACCGTGATGAGCTTGAAAATATGCAAAAAGGTGAACTTCTTATTTTATATAATAGACGTATTGAGGTAATTATTAAGATTCTTCCAAATATTGCATTTGCTACCAAACCTGGTGTAACCATGAGTTCTTTAGGTATTCCAGATACCAAAAAAAACCGTAATGCCTTAGAAGATAATATTGAAGCAACAACGATCTATTTTGATAATACTATAGAGTTTCAAAAAATAGTACTTCCTTATTCAGATAAAAATAACTTGATAGCTGCTATATTGTTTTATGAAGAAACTTTGAAGGCATTACACACCTATGATGATTTTAAATAAAGGAACAAAGTTTAAAAACATACAATAATTTTCTGCTTTTATAGTACAGGGCAAAACTCTTAATAAATATTTTTAATATTTCTGCCATCCCTAAAGTGTGGTATACAATTTTTATTCGAAAATAATACCAATTACATTATTACAAATTAAAAACCGTTTGGATTTTTATTGAATGGTTATTAGTAGTATCCCATTAAAATTTTACGTTTTCTAAAAAACCTTTATATAGTTTAGCTTTATAAAGAAGAAACACCTTGCTTTTCTATTTTTTATTAATACTTGTTTGTTATAGAAACAATAGTTTAAGCTACTATTTATAGGATAGGTTAAAAACATTCTGATAGCTATTGGGATTATTATCTTTTGTCTTTCAGTAGAGCGGCCTTTTGTCTTTTATTGGACACTAATGTTTTAATTAGAAATTTCAAGATATTGAACATCAATATATTCCTACAAAATACTTTCGCAATGTTAAAATAAAACGCATTTAATCGAAAATATATGTCTTTAAAGGAGATTAAAGCAAATAAAATGTTATAATTGTAGTGCTTAACATAATTAATTTTTTATGAATAAAAACTACTCTAAATTTATATTTTTTCTCCTTTTTCCATTTTTATGTTTATACTCACAACAAGAAAAAGGAATATATGGCAATGAAAATTGGTTAAATATCTGGACCGATTTTAATTCGAATGCGAAAATATATCCCGAACCTACACAAATTCTTTCAGGTAATATAACAAAAGACACTAAGTTGTATAAGAAAGAAACATATCTCTTATTAGGGAATGTATTTGTTACAGATAGCACAACACTTTCCATAGAACCAGGCACTTTAATACTTGCCGACTTTAAATCTAAAGCTTCGCTTGTTATAAGCAAGGGTTCTAAGATAATTGCTGAAGGAACTTTAACAGATCCAATAATTTTTTCATCAAATAGAGATGTTAAGAAAAAAGGAGACTGGGGAGGAATATTTATTTTAGGTAACGCACCTACAAATAGACTTGAAGAAATAGTAGAACTAGATTATGGTCTGAACCCATCTTCTTCAGAAAAGATACTTTATGGCGGAATGGATATGTCTAGTAATTCTGGCATTTTAAAATATGTAAGAATTGAATATGCTGGAAAAAGAACCAAAAATCATGGTTATTTTAATGGACTTACCTTAGCTGCAGTTGGTAGCGAAACTATTCTAGAAAATATAATGGTTAGTTATTGTGAAGGAAATTCCTTCTATGTTATTGGTGGAAATACAAAGCTCTACCAATTGGTTTCTTTTCGATCAAAAAGAAATGATTTCAAATTCAATTATGGTGCGCAATCTTTGCTAGAAAATTCATTAGCAATAAAATCTCCATATCATACTACTTCGGGAGGAGCTAGTAGTATTTATTTAGCATCCTATAACCACAAAGAAGAAGTAAATCCAACAAAAAGAGGTACCGCTATTTATGCAGAAAATATGACACTCATGGTCTTGAGTAATAATTTAGAAGCAGCTATAAAAGTTGGACTGGTACATGAAGCAATGTTCGTAAAAGAAGACGCTTCATTTTATATGAATAAAACCATCTTTTCGGGCTTTAACCCAGCAGTTATACTGGACAATAAAATACGTATAAATAACGAAAACCTTAGTAATATGGGATTTTCCAACATGTATTTCAATAATTGTCAGGGAAATATTTTTTCTGAAAACATACCCAATAACGAAGATCTAGAAAATTGGTATGGCAATCGCGCATTTGGTAATGTTTACTCGCAAGGTGTAGATTCTGAGACCTTTATCGATGTTAAAAATTTGGATGATCCAGATTTTAGATTGCGAATCAATAAAATTATAGCAATTAGTCTTCCTGAGGATTAAACCTTATTACATAAAAAAATATGCTAACATATATCTAGATAATTTCTGGATATATGGCTTTAGCTAATAACAGATAATAAATATTAAAAAATCATCTGGTGAAAAAAAATACTTTTCAAAAATCTTTACTTATCTTATTCAGTTTTTTAATGATCTCGTTCATAGGAAAACTGGAAGCTCAGATTGTTATAGGAACTCCTAATCTTCAGTTTACACAGGCCTGCGCAAATGAATCTTTTAATACGTTTACGGTAAACTTTGTATTTAACCCAGAATCTGGTGTAGATTCATCCAATCAATTTATTGTTGAAATGTCCGATTCTGAAGGTGATTTTTCCAACCCGAATATTGTATTTACTTCAAACCCTGGAACCACTAATACGTCACCAGCATCAGTTGATATTTCGTTACCCTTGGACACTGCAGGCGAAGGGTATAAAATTAAAATAAGAAGCACCCAGCCAGTGGCATCGAGTACATCTTCAGATAGTTTTTCGGCTTATTATAAAATACAGGATAGCCCATTTACAATTAATAACCTTAATTCAACTGCAAGTTTTTGTCCTGGAGGAAGTTATCTTTTAACAATTGATAATCCAGGTACAGGTAATAATGATTCGCCATTAAATTACCCTTCTTTAACTTTTAATTGGTTTAAGGAAATTAACCCTACAACATCCATTTTTATAACACAAAGTCCTACCCTATCAGTAACCCAAGAGGGGAAATATTTTGTTGAAACCAATTACGGCACCTGTACTTCCAACTCCTTTTCAAATCGAGTAACGGTATCTGAAGCCTCCTCTGACGAAGAAGTTTCTGCAACTATAGAATCTAGTTCAGGAAATCCATTTTGTGCTGCAGATGGACCAACCATATTAAGTACCGTTCAAGGAAATGGTTATCAATGGTACAAAGAAGGAACCCCAATATCTGGAGCCACAAATCAAACCTTTGAGACCTCTATATCTGGTGCCTATTCGGTAATAGTAAATTTTGGAAGCTGTGAAGCTACAGGAAATATTGAATTAGAGACTGGAACTTTCACAAGCAGTTTAGATGTTCCTTTTAACAATATGTTAGAAACTGGAGATTCACTTAGCGTAACAGTTACAACTTCTGCGATCAGCCCCGAATTTCAATGGTTTTTAAATACTGAAGAAATACCTAATGCGACAGAAAGTGAATTTACTGTAACAGATTTTGGAAACTATAGTGTAATAATAACTCAAACTAATAACTGTAATACGACGAATGAACTTGTTTTTTTGGTGGAAGAATTTATTAATCTATTTCCTGAAGTAGAAAATATCCCAAACCTAATTAGTCCAAATGGCGATGGTATTAATGACACTTGGGTAATCCCAACGCCTTACGTGAGTGGTAGTAATACTGAGGTGCTAATATATTCAAGTCAAGGAAAAATAGTATTGAGAACAAAAGATTATTTAAATAATTGGCCAGAAGAATATCTTAATGTAAGCAGTGTAAATGAAGTGTATTATTACATCATTATACCTCAAGACCAGGAACCAAAAAAAGGCTCTATAACCATCATAAAATAAAGTGAAATCAATAGTCGTCCATATTTTCGTTTTTTTCTGTTTTATACAGACAGCTTACTCTCAGGCTGATGATGGAGTAGTCGCATTAGATATTCCTATTAGAAACTCATTGACGTTCAACAGATATTTTATAAACCCCACTTTTAGTTTTGTAAGGGAACAAAACAAGTATATAACGGTAACAAACAAAAGAGAATTGGTTGGAATTGAAGATGCTCCAAATACTTATTTATTTAATTATTCTGGTCGTATTAAAGAGAATATAGGTGTAGGAGTCGGGGTTTTTCAACAAAATTACGGCATACTTACTACCTTTGGTGGTATCGTAAATTTTGCATACAACGTCAGAATACAAGAAGACAGTAATTTTACATTTGGAGTAAATGTTGGAGCGTATAAAAGTGGTTTAAATAGTAATAAAGTGATCACTAATTTTGACGATCCAGCTCTTGATAATATCCCTTCAAATTTTCTACTGACCGTAAATCCTGGTTTGAATTATGGAACTGGATTTATGGATTTTGGTCTTTCGTACAATAATTTAATTACTTATAATTTTAATAGTTCTTCATTAGTAGAAGAAAACCCAATACAAGGCTTACAAGGTCATATAATGTTTACGGGGTATATAGGTGGTTATGGTTTTTTTGGAGATAGCAAGTTTTCAGCACTGGCAAGATCTGAATTTCAAAAAGAGACCACAATCATTTCAGGAGTAGTAATGTTAACAGTACCTAAAGGAATCTGGGCTCAGGTAGGCTATAATACCAAGTATGGTGCGTCTGGGGGACTGGGCATTAATATAACCCCACAAATTGCTATTGAATATAATTATGAAAAAACATTTGTGGGGCTTTCGGATTTAGGTGCTTCCCACGAAATCACCCTCGCTTACAGATTTAAAAATAACAACTATTATGACTATAGTAGAGATGATGAATTAGCGGGTTTAATCAATATTGAAAAGAAAGAGAAAAAGAAAGAAACCGCCAAAATACCAGAAAAAACTATAACCGAAGAAAAAGAGGAGCTAGCTGTTGTAGAGCAAACACGTTTAGCTTCAGAAGAAAAAGCAAGGTTAGCTACAGAGAAACAGGTAAGACTTGAAGCTGAAGAACAAACAAGATTAGCTATAGAAGAACAAACACGTTTGGCTTTAGAAGAACAAACTAGAATAGCTGCGGAAGAGCAGGCTCGTTTAGATTTAGAAGAGAAAACAAGACTTGAAGCTGAAGAACAAACAAGATTAGCTGTAGAAGAGGAAACACCTTTAGCTTCAGAAGAGAAAGCAAGATTGGCTACTGAGGAACAAGCTAGGCTTATAGCAGAAGAACAAGCTATAATTGTTGCAGAAGAACAAGCTCGTTTGGCTTTAGAAGAGAAAGCAAGATTAGAATCTGAAGAACAAGCAAAACTCCTAGCAGAAGAGGAAGCTAGACTTGCAGCAGAAGAGCTAGTAAATTTGGATGCTGAGAAAGAGGCTCAAGAAAATTTGATTAAAAACCCTTCAGATGATATAGGAAAGTCTATTAGTGAATTGACTCTGCAAACAGATGAGTCTAGTAAAATTCAAGCTCAATTAATAGTAGATTTAGAGGCCGCAGTTGCTATTAAAGAAAGCGATTTAAAAGATTTAAAAGAAGAAAATGATCTAAGTGAACAAAACATCTATGTGGAACCTAAACCTTTTAAGAGTATTAGTAAAGAAAATGAAGCAATTGAGCTTATAAAGATAAATTTAGATGAAATAATACTAAGACAAAAGAAAAAGATAACCCAACTAGAATCCTTGTTACTAGACCGAGAAATTTCATTTAAAAATCCATTGGATGAAATAAACTTGTACTATAAAAATCAGATCGACATCCTAAAATCGGAACAAGAAAAAGCAATCAGAAATCGTGAATCGTTGGTGTCTTCTTTAGAGCAAATCTCTATTGCTACAGATTTTGAACGCAAACGCCGAATCAAGCGAGCTGCCTATGACAATGATCAAGATAGATATAGGCAAGACAGAAATAGGCTAAATAATTTGAAGCAAAATGTTTCCTTAAGTGATACTGAATTGACTTTGGAAGATTTGGATTTTGGTCGAGAACGCAACAATAATATTCAAATTATTAAAAATGTACAGCATGCTGAAAGTGGATATTATCTAGTCTTAGCTATACATAGTGATGTAATTAAACGAGATGAATTTTTAGTTCAAGTAATTTCATCTGGATTTAAAGAAGTGGATTTCTTCTTTGATGTAAACACAAGTGAGTATTATATCTACTCCAAAAAATTCAACAACATTAATGAAACTGAACAAGCGTTAACATCAAAACTAGACAAACCTTATAATGAAAAAATAAATATAATTAAAATCGAAAATTAATCGTAAAACACTATGTAACATAACGCGTCCCCGCCCTAAAATACATTTTTTTGAGTTATTAGCACTAAAAACAAAGCGCCATGAACAAACCTACTATTAAAAGATGCCCCTCGCTTATTATAGTCCTATTATTTTTCGGAATACAGACTTTTGCACAAAATTTTATTCCATTTACGCCTAGATTCGATCAAGATCTTAAAGGTGATATCGTTCTAATAGGAAACAATATTTTAGGACCGGATAATAACCCTTACAATAATAATTCAACATATAATCACAATGTGGATATGCAGTATATCGATATTGATGGGGATCCTTCAACATTTAGTTCCTCAAGTGCAGATTTAGAGATACCAAATCCAAACTGTTATGTAATTCGGCATGCGAGTTTGTATTGGGGAGCAGTAACCAAAGGAGATCAACCCTTTACTAGTGTTAAATTTAAAGGACCTACTGGTGGATATAATGATATTACAGGAACCGTAATATTTGATGCAAACGGAACTTCTGTAGATGGTGGAGATAGTTTCCCTTATGCCTGCTATGCTGATGTTACAGATATTGTTACTGGTTTAACAAATAACTTAGGAACCTACACGCTGGCAAATGTTTCAAGTGCTTTGGGCGAAACGTCAACTTTTAATCCATATAATGGAACAGGATACTCTGCAGGATGGTCTCTTTTTGTGGTGTATGAAGACCCAACTCTTCCAGGAAAATCCATCACTAGTTTTGATGGTTTTAGTGCCATAAGTTTTGCGCAAAACCCTAACCTAGATATTCCTGTATCTGGATTTAGAACAGTTCCTACACCAGCACCTGTAAGAGCGAATTTCGCATTTGCCACCCTAGAAGGTGATAAACCAATAACTGGAGATCGATTAAAACTAAACGGAACTACACTTTCTACAGTAGATAGATCCGCTAATAACTACTTTAACAGTTCAGTAACCCAACTAAGCGCTTTACCCGTTGATAACAGAAATCCCAACAGCACCAATACACTTGGTTTTGATACCGGAGTGATGAGTGTCCCAAATCCCGGAAATACCGTAATTGCTAATGATGCTACTTCAGCTACTGTTAGATTGGAGACCAGCGGGGATACTTATTTTCAATACTTGATTGCTTTTGCAGTTGAAATAATCGAACCAAAAATTGTCCTTACAAAAATTGTTGAAGATGAGTTTGGAAATAATATTGGAGGTCAAACAGTGGCCCTTGGTCAGGATTTGAATTATGTGATAGGTTTTCAAAATACAGGAAACGATAATGCAACCAACTTCACTATTAGAGATATATTACCTATCAATATAATTTTTAACTACCCTGCAGATTTAGTACTGCCTCCAGGAGTAACTGTGACTAGTTACGATCCTGCCACACGAGAATTAATTTTTGCAATTGAAGACTATTTGGTTGAAGAGAATGATCCAGTTTACGAAATCCGAATTGAAGTTCAAGTGGTAGATACTTGTCAACAATTAGCTGCAGCTTGTTCAGATATTATAAATAATCAGGCATTTGCTACCTATTATGGAACTCTCAATCCTACATTTGTTATTACTGATGATCCTAGTATCAATACAAATACAGGCTGTCTTATTACACCTCAAGCGACTAATTTTTTAGCAAACCTTGACGATTGTGTATTTTCACAAAATGAGATTCTATGTGGCTCAAGTATGGAATTGACGGCTGCAGATGGATACGATTCTTACTCTTGGTCCACAAGTCCAACCGGAACTCCAGTTATAGGAACAACTCAAACAATAACAGTTACACAAACAGGAACTTATTATTCATTTAATACAGCACTTGCCCCATGTAGATCCATTGTACAAGAATATGACGTTACACTTTATGGAAGTAACATTACAAATCCTGTAATTCCATTTGCAGATGAAGTTGTTACCTGTCCTAATGACGGTAAGTTGTTACCTAATATATATTTATGTGGTGAGAATGACTTTACAGAAATAACAACGAACGTCGCTAGTGCAATAACTATAATTTGGGAAAAATTAGACGAATCTAGCTGCCCTCCGGTTGGAAATACCGACTGTGCAAATGAAGACAATACGTGTACTTGGGATCAAGTAGGTATTGGTGCAGACTATACTGCTGATACTTCAGGTCAATTTAGATTAACCATTAATTATGAGGGTGGATGTTTCAACCAATTCTACTTTAATGTCTATCAAAATCTACTAGAACCCACAGTTACAGCAACCGATATTATATGTGATACACCTGGAAGTATTACCGTGGGTAATGTACCTAGTGGATATGAGTATAGCCTTGATGGTGTTAATTACCAAAGCAGTAATTTCTTTCAAATTACTATTCCCGGATTGTATACGGTTTATATACAGCAAGTTGGTGTTCCTGAAAATGCTTGTGTATTCACGATTCCAGATGTTTTAATTAGAGAAAGAGATTTTACAGTTTCAACGAATATTAACCAACCTCTTTGTAATGGGGATTTGGGTAGTATTTATTTAGCAGCTAATGACGCAGAACCACAGTATTTCTTTTCGCTGTACTCCGGTGGAGTTTTAGTGAATAGTGTAGGTCCTATTGTTGAAAATAATTACGCTTTTGAAAACTTAAATCCAGGAGTATATACCGTGACAGTAGAAACTGAAGATGGATGTACTTATACCGAAACGATTACAATTATTAATCCTCCACTATTAACTGTAACGGCGGCAATAACAATACCGCTAACTTGTATCGACGGTGAAATCACTGTCTATCCTGTTGGAGGCACACCGCCATACTTTTATTTTGTAAATAATAATCCGGTTTTTCAAACCGTTCCAGAAATTGTAGTTACAGCTCCTGGAGTTTTTAATATACTAGTTGTTGATTCTAATAACTGTAGCGCAGAAACAACTATTACTGTTGAAGCAGCCCTAGAACCAGAATTTATTGTTGAAACAACCGATATTTTATGTGCTGGTGACTTAACCGGAAGTATAAATATTAATGTAACTAACCCTAATGGGAATACACTTCAATATAGTATTAACGGAGGTTTGTCATTTACGAATTCACCACTATTTACAGGATTAACTGCTGGCAATTATAATGTTGTGGTAGAATATACATTTGGTCCATCTGTATGTTTAACAGATATACAGATAGCTACTATTAATGAAGCTACACCTATTACTGGTATTGCCGAATTAACTGCACCATATACCTGTACCTCTAATGGTACTATTACTGCGACAAATGTTACTGGTGGAAACCCTCCATACACATATAGTATAGATGGTATAACGTTTCAGTCAGATCCTAACTTTACTAATTTAACAGCAGGAACTTACTCCATTACTATTATGGATGCTAATGGCTGTACTATTATTACCAATGAAATTACCATACCACCACTAGATCCACCTACAGATTTAATGTTCAGTAATTCTCCTCTAACCTGTCCAACCAATCTTGTTTCGGTAACTATTACAGGAACAACAGGAGGTGTTCCTCCCTTAGAATATCAAATTACCGCTCCAGTAGCTGCTGCTACTCCTTATCAAACATCCACTGTTTTTACAAATTTAGCACCAGATACCTATACGTTTCAGGTGAAGGATGCCAATGATTGTACTTACAGTGAAACCTATGTTATTGAACCATTAGAAACTATTGATATTTTTGCTGAAACCATAAATAATGTTAGTTGTTTTGGTACGACTGATGGGACCGTTCAATTTACCGTTTCAGGAACAACATCTTTTGAGTATAGTATCAATGGCAATGCTCCTATAATAGGGACATCACCAATAGTTTTAACGGGACTCGGCGCTGGTAGTTACACTATTGTAGTGACAGATTTAATAACAAATTGTGAAGCTACAGCTACAGCTATAGTAGATGAGCCAGCAAACCCTTTAATAATTTCCGTAGTAACATCTCCTATTACTTGTATTGCAGATGGTAGTGTTATTATTAATGCTTCAGGTGGTTGGGGTGGATATATCTATACACTTACCCTTCCAGATTTAACTGTTTTACCTCCGCAAGGAAGCAATACCTTTATTAACTTAACCCAAGCTGGAAGTTATTTAATTTCCGTAGAAGACGCAAATGGGTGTGTGGTTACCGATACGTTTAATTTAACTATTCCTAATCCGCCAGTAGCTTCTATTAGTACTGCATCCGACCTTTGTTATGACACAGGTAATAATGCTACTATAATTGTTGATGTTAGTTCGGGAGAAGCACCATTCGAATTTAGTATTAACGGAGGTCCTTTTGTTTCTAACAATGTGTTTTCAAATTTAGGTCCTAGTAGTTATATAATCACTGTTAGAGATGCTTTTGGCTGTGAAACGACAATGCCTGCCGAAATCATTGCACCAGAATTGTTAGTTAGTGCTGTTTTAACGGAAGGTTTAGATTGTACTGCTACTCCAGATGCTATTATAACAGGAAATATTTCAGGAGGAACAGCGCCTTATACCTACGCAGTATCTATCAACGGTTCTGCTTTCAATCCCTTAGGAACAACAGCTACACCGTTTACATATACAACAGGAACAGCAGGTACGTATCAGTTTGAAATAACAGATGCGAATGGATGTACAGCTACGTCACCAATAATTACCGTGAATCCAATTACGCTACCTGCGATAGACCTAATTACACAAACACAACCTATTTTGTGTAATGGAGATGAAAATGGAGCCATTAATATTACGATTGACCCTACTACGGGAACACCGCCATTTCAAATTAATGTTACTAACGATACTACTGGTACAGACTATGGAACCCAGACTACAGGGTTGCCGGCAGGTGTATATACCATTACCATAACAGATGCTAATTTTTGTGTTGGAACAGACACTATTACTATAACTCAACCCGATCCTATGGTAGTAGATTATGACACGGTAGATATTACCTGTGGACCCGGTGGTGTTTCGCAAGGCTCTATTATAATTAATAGTGTTGTGGGAGGAACAGCTCCTTACAATTATTTTGTATCTAGTTCAAATGGATACTCTAATTCTGAGTTAAATGCTACGGGATCGACTTCGGTTAGTTTTGATATTGTTGATTTCGGATTATATGAAATTAATATAGTAGATTCAAATGGATGTTCTGTTCTCTTTCAGGATGTACTTATTGCTTCTCCACCAGACGATTTAGACATTGTTATTAACAGCACCGTAGATTGTACATTAGGTGGTGAAGCGGTTGTGACGGTAAGTTCATTATTAGGAAGTACAGGGCCTTTTCACTTCGCAATTTATCAGGGACCAGGAACGGTATATCCGAATCCTACAGGAGCCTGGATTCCTGAAAATCCACTTGGTAGTCAGTCCACTATATTTACTGGTTTAATTCCGGGTGTTACCTATACATTTATTGTGTACGACGAATCTACCATGTGTAGTTATTATGAACCTGCAACATTACCAATACCAACAAATTCTACGTTAACTGCTACTGCCGTTAGTTCAGATAATGTTACTTGTACAGGTAATGATGATGGAGATGTTTCCTTCACGGTTAATAGTAGTTATGCTTCATCAGTTAATGTCAATTATGAAATTTTTGATTCGCTGTCTTTAATAACAACTGGAATCTCAGGAACTGGTGTAGTGCCAGCTGGAGGTCCATTGGTGGTATCCGATCTAGGACCTTTACCCTTCGGCACTTATTTTGTGTTGATAGAAGAAACTACTGGACCGAATGCAGGTTGTGGCGTTGTAACAGCTCCTTTTTCTATTACAGAGTCTGCCTTTTTACTAAGTTTATCAACATCGGTTGACCAAAATGCAAATTGTAATCTAAACTCTGGAGTAATTAGTGCCATTGCGCAAAATGGAACTGCACCCTACTTATACCAAATAACAACGACTCTAGGAGCTCCATTACCAACCGATCCCGCTTGGAATACAGCAAATATATTTAACGTTAATGCGGGCAACTATTATGTACATACGATGGATGCTTATGAATGTATTATTACAAGCCCTGAACAAGTGGTGGGTATGGATCCTTCACCAGTAATTACGGCGACAACAACAAATCAATGTTCTACTGTTGAAGGGCAATTTGAAATAGACGTTACTCTAATAACAGCAGGAACACCACCCTATAGTTTTAGTATTAATGGAGGTAGTTTTCAGACTCAATCTATTCCTTTTACAATTTCAAATTTAACTTCAGGAACGCATACCATTGAAGTAAATGATGCCAATGGTTGTGGAAATTTAGTAACGGTTGTTATTGAGCCACCATTAGGATTAACTCCTACTGTAACGGCTTTACCAAGTTGTGACGATGATGATGGAGAAATTACAGTAACAGCAAATGGTGGCACTGGTAACTATGCATACACTATTGCTCCAAATCCACCATCAATAGTACTAACAGGAAATGTATTTTCTGGCGTACCGTCAGGGACCTATATTATAACAGTTACCGATACCGTTACAACCTGTACTGAAGATGTTTCAGTAACATTAGATAGCGCAATACCAGTTACTTTTAATACTGAAGTGACAGATGTAAGTTGTCAAGGAGGAAATGATGGTCAAATTATAGTTGAATTACTTCCAGGTAATGACAACCCAATTTATACGTATGAAATTACAGCTCCTATTGTAGTATTACCTCAAACCAGCAACATTTTTATAGGATTGTCAGCTGCAACCTATACGGTATTGGTTACTTCAGGAAGAGGTTGTATTGCAACAGCGAATGTGACAATTAATGAGCCGCCATTATTAGAAGTGACTGGAAGTGCAACCTCTTTTGCTTGTAATCCAGATAATACAGTAGCAACTTCCATAATAACAATTACTGAAGTTGGAGGAACTCCTGACTATACATTTAGTATAAACGGAACTGACTATTTTAATACAAATGTATTTGAGGTTCTTGATACTGGAGCAATTCAAATTATTACAGTTTATGTTAAAGATGCAAATAATTGTACAGCTACAAATACGGTAACCATAGATCCCTTACCAACAATCACGGCTGCTTCCGTTGCAATTGTAACTCCAATTGACTGTAACCAAATAGGAACAGTATCCATAAATGTTACTGGCGGTTCTGGTAATTTTGAATACCAACTATTGCCGGACGGAATTCCACAAGCCTCCAATGTTTTTGATATTCCAGGACCTGGTACTTATTATTATCAAGTAATTGACTTGGATACCGATTGTTATTTTTTAACAGCTCCATTTATTGTACTCCCTTTTGATGAAATTGATGCCCTATTAAACACAACAGAAGTAAACGATTGTTTTGGAGATATGAATGGTGAAATAGCCTTAACTATTTCGGGGTATATAGGAGCTTATACTTACCAACTATTTGATGGGACAGGCGTACCAATTGGAGGACCTGTTAACGCAAATACTTCAACAAATCCTCAGTTAATTACTGGATTAGCCTCTGGTAATTATTCCGTGGAAATTGTAGAAACAGAAACACCGTTTTGTACTACCACTTCTAATGTTGTAACTATTGGGTCACCACCAACACCATTAACCTTAGATGTTACTGAAACAGCAAACGTAACTTGTAATAACAACATTGGTGTAATAACAGCAATGGCAAATGGAGGAACGAGTCCTTATGAATATGAACTCACAGGTGCGGCAACGGTTCCTTATTCATCCAATAATATGTTTATAAATTTAAGTGCAGGAACTTATACGGTAAATGCTAGAGATACCAATGGATGTATAGAATCGGAAACTATTACGCTGGTAGAGCCAGATCCTATTGATGCAGATTTTGTTACGAATACAACTATGTTATCTTGTTTTAACGATCAAAATGCAATACTTACGGTTGAAAACATAACAGGTGGTCAAGGTGGTAATTATAGTTTTACGTTAATAACAATATCGCCAATCCCTTCAATCTCTGGCCCTCAAACATCAAATATCTTTGAAAACTTAGGTGCTGGTGTATATTCAGTAACGATTACAGATGGGTACGATTGTCAATTTACTTCATTACCAGTTACCATTAACCAACCCGAACCCATTATTTCAAGTTTAGTTGCCAACACAACACCAACTTGTTTAATTGAGGCAGAACTTACATTGAGTGCAGTTGGTGGAACAGGAGTTTACGAATACAGTGATACTGTAGATTTCACTACAGTTTTAGGCACATTTACAACTTCAATTACGTTTCCTGTTTCTGAAGGAACCTATAATTATTTTGTAAGAGACGTTAATGGCTGTATTGATAATGCGTCGAATGAAATTACTATTGACCCGCTCCCGGATTTAGAAGTAGTTTTAGTTTCTAGTAATCCAGAAATAAACTGTGCGGGTGATAATACTGGAGTTATTGAAGCAACTGCTATCGGTGGTCTTGGTAATTATATATATACATTACAAGATACCTCTGGTAACACGATTCCTGCTGATCAAAACAGCCCGGGAATATTTACGGGATTAATAGCAGGTACTTATGTTGTCTTTGTTGAAAGTGGTGATTGTTTAGTTACTTCAGATGAAATAACCATAACAGAACCAGATACCTCATTAGAAGCGACATTTGAGGTTACAGATGTTCTTTGTAACGGTGAAAATGACGGGAGGTTAGAAATTTTTGCAAGTGGAGGATCAGGTATTATTAAGTACGCCATTTCACCAAATTTGAATCAGTTTTTTGAAACCAATATTTTTGAAAACCTTTCCCCTGGAACTTATAATGTAATAGTGCAAGATCAGTTGGGTTGTTTCCTAACGTTTAATTTTGAAATTTCAGAACCACTTGCAGTATTACTTACCATTGTTGCAGATTCCATTATTCCAGAGGTTTGTGAAGGAGATCAAAATGGGTTTTTCAGTATAGATATTGAAGGAGGAACCCTTCCTTATAGTGTAAGTTTAGATGACTATAATGGGCCGTACACAACGGGAGAGATTGACCAAACCATCTTTGAATTTGATAATTTAAATGGTGGTGATCATGTAGTTTACATTCGCGATGTTTATGGTTGTGAATCTGAATGGAACATTACTTTTCCTGAAGCTGTTTTTATAGAACCGCTTGTTGAAGTAGAAATTTTATGCATTGATAATGTTGCAACTAATATAGTTACCGTTACTGTAGATGAAAACCTTGTGGACATAACACAATTAGAGTATTCATTAAATGATGGACCCTACCAAAGCAGTAATGTGTTTACAGATATATCACCAAGTATCGATAATTATATTACAGTAAAGCATACGAATGGTTGTAGTGCCCTTACAGAATTTTTTGATATTGAAACATTTACTCCCGTAGGACTAACATTAGAAGATGGAGAGCTAAATGAAATTGTAGCTATTGCAGTTGGTGGTACTGAAGAATATGTTTATACAATGAATGGTGTTGATTATGGCAGTGAAAATATTTTCACCATCACAGAATCAGGAACTTTTGAAGTTACTGTAACCGACAACAATGGTTGTATGGCAGTTGCAATTATAACAAAAGAGTTTATTGATATATGTATCCTCAATTATTTTACACCTAACGGCGATGGTGTGAATGATGGATGGACCATAGGTTGTGCCCCAAATTACCCAAATCTACGGTTTTCAATTTATGATCGCTATGGCCGTAAAGTTGCAAACTTACGTGCAGGTGAGAAATGGTATGGAACCTATAATGGTAACGACCTTCCTGCCGGAGATTATTGGTATGTCGTTGAAACCGATACACAGGACAATATTCGTGACTTTGTTGGACATTTTACACTATACAGGTAGATAACAGTAAAACCATGAACTTAACCGTTACCCTAAATTTATTCTAATGAAAAAAACACTAAAATACCTACTCATATTAATCGTAACCCAAAGCTACGGTCAAGAACTTAATTTACCAGTATTTACCCAATATTTAGCAGATAATGATTTTGTAGTTTCTCCTACTTTTGCTGGAATTGGCAATAATTTTAGAGTAAGACTCAATGGATTATCACAATGGGTTGGTATAAAAAATGCACCCCAAAATCAAGCTTTATATGCAGATATTAGAATTGCAAGTCGATCTGGTGCAGGAATATCTGCTTACAATGATAGAAACGGAAACACACAACAAAAAGGAATAAAATTTTCTTTTGCCCATCATCTAATATTAGATTATACCTCCGAACAGTATTTATCCTTAGGTATAACATACAACATTAATATGTTTAGGATTGCTATTGAAGATTTTAATACCACTTATGAAAACCCTATAATTGATCCATTTGTTACCGATGATCGCTCTACAGTAAATCATAATTTTGATATAGGAGCTCTTTATAGAATTAAAGATTTTTGGTTGAGTGCAAATGCAAATAATATTCTATCAAAGGATATAGATTTATTTTCGGCAATAGAACCAACCTCACTTCTTAACCTTCAATTTTATTCTGGTTATACTATTAAAAGCTTAAGTAATTCTGAATTTGAACCCTCAGTCTTTGTACAAGTATTTACTAGTGATGGAAGATCAAGCACCGATTTAAATTTTAAGTATAAAAAATACAATAGAGATAACGATTTTTATTGGATCGGAGCCTCCTATCGTTTTTTGAACGATCAAGTTATGCAACCTTTAAATATTGGTCCTATGGCAGGTTTTAAAAAATCCTTCTTTTATGTTGCTTATGCATACCAAGTAACACTCAACGACTTAACTGGTTATAATTCTGGAACCCATGCTGTTACCATTGGCTTTGACTTATTGCAATCATTGAGTGATTGTCCTTGTACCAAAGGAAAAAATAATGGTATGGGTAATAGGCTTTATCAATAAAAACAGTTATGTTTTTCCACCTTCTCTTTGATGAAAAAGGGAGCGTGTTATAGAATCGATGAATAGAAAAATATTACCAATATGACTTTGGTTTGACGCATAAAAAAAGGAGTAAAACACATCCAATCTATTTATTTAGGTTGGATTTTTTTTTGGCAGCAATGCGGAAAGCTTATGTTTACTAATGATTAAAGAGATGAGTTCATTGATGAAAACGGTTCGATAATTAGTTTCTTGTCCTTATTATATTTTAATTTTTAACGCATATATTCTTGTAACTCCTATGTTTGCAAAAGTATAAATAAATAAGTTTATAGATTTGTAATTTAAATTGAAACTCAAATTTAGCGATAAGAGTCAAGGACACCAAGATATTTAGTCCATTTTTAATAGTAGTATCTATCACGGAACGTATTTTAGAACTGATTAGATTACTAAATCTAATTAAAAAATGAAAATGACTTGGCATTAAACAATAACTAAAAGTATCAAGATTAAATATTAATTTTAATTCTGTAAATTACAATAAATTTACCAAATTGCATTCTAATATTCAACTTTGCCAAAGTTTAGAACTTTGGCAAAGCTAAAAAATAAACATGCTAGAAATAGAACGAAAATTTTTAATCCTTTCAGATATATACAAATTGGAAGCTTTCAAAAAAACAAGGGTAGTTCAAGGATTTTTAAACACTCATAAAGAACGAACGGTTCGTATTCGCATTAAAGGCAAACAAGCTTTTATCACCGTAAAAGGAATATCTAATAAAGAAGGTACTACGCGCTTAGAATGGGAAAAAGAAATACCTGTTTTAGAAGCTGAAATGCTTTTAAAATTATGTGAACCGAACCTAATTGAAAAAACTCGTTTCGAAATAAAAATTGAAAACCATATTTTTGAAGTAGATGAATTTTATAGTGAAAATGAGGGGTTAACAATTGCCGAAATAGAATTAACTTCAGAAAATGAAACCTTTAAAAAACCTTCTTGGTTAGGAAGGGAAGTTACCGGTGATGTTCGTTATTATAATTCGCAATTGAGTAAGAGACCTTATCGTAATTGGGGAATTTGAATGTGAGTTTTAACTTTACCAAAGTTCCAAGATTTGGCAAAGATTACGCAATGACAAACTACCTAATAATCACTTTCTGACGCAACTCATTCCCATCTTGATCCATTACCGATAAAATATATTCTCCCGGTTTTGGTGCAATAGATAGTTCATGAAAGGTTTGTGTAGCCCCAATAAATTCGGAATCTAAATACCAATAGACAATAGTTTCAGGCAAACGATGTGCAAGTTTAAAAATGACTTCGTTGATGGTTTCATCAAAATCTTTTGGAAGCAATATTTCTTCATTTTTCTTAGGGTAAATAAATGATAGCAACGCTTCATTTTCTTGCAAACAATTATTTTTAAAAGGAGGTAAAGGTTGGTATTCTGGATGAAGTGGTGTATAATAATATTCTAAAATTGGAGGCAATGAAAACCAGTTTTTTTGTTTCATTTCTGTTAAAGAATAACAGGAGGAATTAACCCTATACGTTTCTGATTTATCTAAAAAAACTTTTTGATGATAGGAGCAAGAAGCGGTTCTAATTCCGTTTTTCGGAATCCAATCCATAGTAGTTTCATCACAATTAACATTGGCTAACTGACCACTTTTGGCGCAAATTTCAGCTTCAATTAATTCATCGTAAGGCGTTGCAAACCATTCTTCTTGAAAAGGCAATTCATTTAAAATGTCAAATAAAATAGGTGCCGCTGCCTGAATTCCAGTAAGCCCCGGACGACCTTCTCCATCTGCATTTCCTACCCAAATTCCAATGGCATATTTGGGAGTTACACCTACTGCCCAAGCATCTTTAAAGCCAAAACTGGTGCCTGTTTTCCAAGCGATTTGTTGCGAATTATTAAAGAAACTCCAATTTTCTTCTCCCGTCGGACGATTCACTTCCTGAAGTGCATTCAAGGTATGATAGATAGCTCCTGCGTCAAAAACGGAAGGATTTATATCTGTTTTTCCTAAATCATTTTTCAATCCAAAAACATAATTTGGTTCGACAAATTCATTATTTCGATATTCACTGGAAGAATGATTAAAAAAGTTTAATGTAGAAGCCATTCCGGCATAGGTATTGGTGACTTCCCAAAGCGAACTTTCTGCTCCTCCAAGAATTAATGCGAGTCCGTAGTGGTCGGGAGTTTTGTTGATGGATTTTAAGTTTAATTTCTTCAGTTTATTATAATAACGTTGCAATCCATATTCCCGTAACATTCGTACTGCAGGAATATTTAATGACCTAGAAAGTGCCACACTTGCAGGTACCGCTCCGTTGTATTTATTGTCAAAATTCTTGGGGCTATATCCATTTATTACCGTTGGAATATCGGCAACTAAAGTATTTGGAAGTAATTCTCCAGCATCCAATAAAGAAGCATATAAAAAAGGCTTTAAAACACTGCCTGTGCTTCGAGATTTGTCAATAATATCCACATAATTGTTGTTTTCTCTAGTTGTGGGAGCGTTACCAACATACCCCAAAACATTTCTAGTTTCAACATCTAAGATCAAAATGGAAAGGTTGTTAATTTGATTCTGACGTAAACTATAATAATGCTCTTTTGCAATTCGGTTTGCTTTTTTCTGAAGCTGAAAATCGATGGTGGTTTGCACTCTTTCTCCTTTGTGTTCTCGACGTATTTTTTCGGTAAAATGTGGGGCGTATTCCGGTAACGGAAGTGGTTTTCCAGGAAGTCGTTCGAGTAAAGCTAATTCATAAGTAGTTTGATTTATAACTTCTTTTTGAAATAATTTTAGTAATAATCGGTCTCTTTTTTTTTTAAAAATCGCTTCGTTTTTTCCAGGAAATATTAAGGAAGGAGCATTGGGTAAAACGGCTAATGCAGCTGCTTGCCCCCAACCTAATTCTGAGGAAGGAGTTCCGAAATACCGCCAAGAAGCTGTTTCTAATCCAACTACATTCCCGCCAAAAGGTGCATAGGAAGCGTAAAAATTAAGAATTTCTTTTTTACTGAAACGAACTTCTAATCGAGTAGCTTGAAATATTTCAACTAACTTTTCAGCATAGTTTCTGCTTTTATTTTTACGAGAAAGTCGGATAACTTGTTGGGTGAGCGTACTTCCTCCGCGGCGTTTATCGGTAGTTATATTTTGCCAAAGGGCTTTGCTAATTGCTACGGGATTAAAACCCAAATGCGAATAAAAATATTCGTCTTCAAACAATAAAATACTTTGTTCAAATCGATTGGGAACAGAATCCATTTTTGGAAATCGCCACTGACCATCATCGGCAATTCTTGCTCCGAGCATATTTCCGTTACTACTTTCTACGATGGTTGAGGTTGGTACTTTAAATAATTCTGAAGGTAGGCAGAATAGCCAGTAAATGAAGATTACTAGAAGGAGAGTGATTTTTATTTTATGGTTTTTTATTTTCACTTTTTTACCATTAAGACAGTAAGAAAATTAAGTTTTTTTAATCATTTAATATTTCAAAATACTCATTCACAAAAGGCTTCACTGTTTTGGTTATTTTATCTGTGAAAAAGTTAATTAGCAAGCCTTGAGGTTTCTTTAATAATTTCATATATGTTAATAATTGAGCCTCGTGAACGGGTAGTACATTTTCAATTGCCTTCAACTCAATAATAATTGTGTCGTTTACTAATAAGTCTA
Source organism: Flavobacteriaceae bacterium (assembly GCA_021648265.1). Lineage (GTDB taxonomy): Bacteria > Bacteroidota > Bacteroidia > Flavobacteriales > Flavobacteriaceae > Marifrigoribacter. The sequence goes on from JAKITD010000021.1 coordinate 25,265, forward strand.
ATCTTAAATCAACATCCATTTCTTTTCCTCTATATTTTATAGGGATTTTTTGCTGCTGAATTACTTCAAAACCATTTAATTCTAATTCGTATTTAAGACATTTTTCATAGATAGATTCTAATAAACCAGGACCTAATTCTTTGTGAACTCTTATGGCACAACCAACAATTTCATAGGACATTTGTGTTACTTCCTTTTTTGTCATTCTTTATATGTTTTTATTTTTCCATTAAGAAACTAAGAAAAAACTTAATTCCTTAATGGTAAAAAATTACTACTCAACAACAATCCATTTCCCTTTATTACGAGCATAATAGTTATTATCATACATCGCTTCGGTTTGTGTGCCGGGTAAATAGTAGGTTCCTAGATAAGAAGCATTCAGTTTTACAATAAAGGTTTTCGATTTTCTTGCTGAAATATCAAAATAGAAATTCACACGATCATCACGAATATCGGTATAACGAGCTTTTCCAATTGCACCACCTTTAAGGTCGGTAAAACTGGTATTTACAATTTCCCATCCACTTGAAAAAATCTGTGATAAAGCAACGTTTCCTATCCAATTGTTAGAATTATTATGCACGGTAATTTCTGCAGTAATTTCGGTTCCTTGCCTTAAACTTGAAATATTAATTATTTTTCCTGCTCCATCTTTAAACTGAGTTCTAACCGATAAATTTCTTTGTTCTGCAAGCTCTTTCCCGAGCGGAAGTTTTCCTTTTTGTGAAAGACTTACATAGACTATATTTCCTTTTTTGTTGGTAATTTCAACCGAATTATTTCCCATTACAAACGGAATGTCTCGTTGTGAAACAGCTTTATCGGTTTTTATAATGATTGTTTTTGTGTTTTGAGTAAATGAAAGTTCCATCGCTTTTCCACCATTTTTCGCCACCATTTTTGCCATTGCTAATAAAGCATAGGATGTTTCTTGCGTACTGAACCATCGTTGAGAAGATAAATCTTTTGCTATTGAAATTGCGATTTCTCGCTGTTTGGTATCTCCCAAAGCAACCATAGTTTCCAAAGCCATTGCTTTATTTCTAAAAGGTGAACCATAAGAGTAATAATCATAAGTTTGAGATGCAAAATTCATGTTTGCTGTTTGGGTAATTTCAACAGCAACATTCTTTTTTCCTGCCAAAGCATAAGCTGCTGCCAATCGCCATTTTGCATCATTACTTAATCGTTTAGATTCTCGTAAACGGTTCATTGCTGCCAATTCTGGCTGACCTGCTAAAGCCAATGTATATAAGCGATAAGCCTGTGTTAAACTTGAATTATAGTCGGTGTTACTATTACGCCATTGCCGTGCCGTAACTTGTTGATAACGCAACCAATTGCTTAAAAATGAAATAGGAAGTGCATAGCCTTTACGTTTGGCTTCTAACATAAAATGTCCCGCATAATTGGTTCCCCAATTGTCGGCAGAAGATTCTCCAATCCAGTAGGAAAGTCCGCCGTTTGTGGTCTGAAAATTACTCAAACGTAAAATGGCTGCTTTGATGTTTTCTTCCATTTTCTTTTTCTTATCGAAAGTGATATCAAAAATATCATCTAAAAATAACTGCGGAAAAACTGAAGAAGTCGTTTGTTCAACACAACCGTGAGGATACTGAATTAAATATTCCATTCGTTTACCAAAATTCATAGGAGGTAAGGTTGAAAATTCCAACATAGCGCCGTTGGTTCCAGCGACTCCAAAAGTTTCAAAATTGATGGTTTTTGAAGCGTTTTCTGAAAGCGTATATTGCGTCGTTTTTTGAGAAATAGGGTTCGGATTTACCACATCAATTTCTACTTTATATGTTGCTTTTTCTCCATGTCCAGAAACGGTTACTTCTATGGTTTGAAATTCGGAAGAAGGCAATACTTCAAATTCAAAGTTGACAATTTTCTCTCCAATTTCAGAAAAGGTAATTGTTTTTGAAGTTCCATTAATAGGCTTCAAACTTGAACCTGTCTTAATTGAAACTGTGGCGTTTTTAATCTTATTTTCCATGGCAAAAACCGTTACTGGAAGCGTGACTTTTTCACCCGGAGAAAGTTTTCGAGGTAGTGATGCCAATACCATTAATGGTTTTCGAACAGGAGTTGTTTTGTCTGTTTTTCCGTAGGCACTTTCCAGGTTATTGCCAGCAATTACCATCGTTCTAACCGAACCAATATAGTTGGGCATTAAAATTTCATGTTTCGCTTTTTCACCAAATTTTAAATGGAAAGGACCCAAATAGGTTACGACCGGTTTAAAACGATCTGCTTTTCGGTTTTTGGCACCTGTAGCTTCATCGCCACCACCAACAGCATAAATATTATCTACACTTCCTGAATAAGCACCAATTACCAAATCGAAAACATCAAACGTTTTTACACCCAAAGCCTCCCGAGCGTAAAATGCTTCGTAAATTTTTGGAGTTGCAAATCGGGTTAAATCCAATAAACCTTCATCAACAACTGCGATGGTATAAGTCATTTCCTTTCTATTTTCTTCAGAAACTTCTACCGTAAAATTTTCTTCGGGTTTTAAAACATCGTGCATCGTAATTTTAGGCTTCAAAATGGTTGTTGGATTTTCTACCAACAAAGGAATTACACCATATAAACGAATGGGTAAATCATTTTTTGTTTGTTCGTGAGGTTGTAATAATGAAATATTTATATAGATATTGGGCACCATTTCTTCAGTAATAGGAATGGTTACTTTTGTTTCTCCCGTTTTGGTAACTTTCCACTGATTTGAAAGTACTTCGGTTCCGTTTTCAACACTAATTAAAGCTCGTCCTTCTCCTGCCGAAGGGAATGTAATTACCGCTTCATCACCTACATTATAAGTCTCTTTATCTGCTGAAAAGACTAACATATTGGAGCTTTCTGCATTTCCATCGGACGGACTTTTCCACCAATCTTGATAAAAATAAGCCACTCTACCTGCTGCGTGACCCGATTTTTCATCAATTACTCTTATTAAATAACGACCCCCTTCTTCATTAGGAATATTAACCTTAAAGGATGATTTTCCATTGTTTTCGGTTGTAATTGTAAATTCTTGAATAGGACGATGTACTGTTGCGTTTTCATAACGAGAAAGATTATCACTGCTACGATTCCACCACCAACGCCATTCAATTTTATAAATTTTTACTGTTAATTTCCGGTTGCCACTAGCTTTTCCTTGAGCATTTACTGTTGCTACTTCAAATTCTATATTAGTATCGGTGTCGTAAGAGCCGTATCGTTCCGTTTCGGGAGATTGCAAACCTACAAAATGAGTGTATGGAGCTAAGTTTTTTGAAAATACATCAATGGAAAAATCACCGCCGCCTTCAAAAACTTTAGTTAAGAAAGTTGCTTTTAACATTCCTGGAGCATTCTTGCTTAGGTCTAATTTTTTAGTGAAACTTTTCTTTCCTTCAGAAGAAAGGAAATACTTTGCTGATTTTTCATCCCCAAAAAATGGAATTTCAACTTTATCGAAAGAACGAATAGGATCGTTAAAATTATAGTTCTGAAATTTTTTAAATGCTGTATTTGTTGAACGTAAGGTAACATCCATCGTAACTTTTAAATTTCGAGCAGTAGCACCGTGTAACCATAAAGCAGAAACGGTTCCTTTTATAAGTTTACTCGCATCTAAAATTTCATTATTAAAATCGAGTTTTAATTTCAAACGATTGGGTTTTATAGTCGCAATTTTTATAGTTTTTTTGAATTTTACACCTCCTGCTGTAATCGTTGCTTGCCAGTTTCCGGTAGGTGCATCTACTTCAGTTGAAATAGGGAAATAATAAAAATTTCCTTTAGACATCCTTTTTAGACCTCCTTCAAAATGAGAGTTATTACTGGTGATAACCGTACGTTGAATTAATTTTCCACGAGCATCTGTGACTTCCAATTTTACAGGATGATTTACGGGTAATTTATTCGCTATATCATTAAGCACAAAAGTTAAATGAATAGGGTCTCCAGGACGATAAACCCCACGTTCTGTATAGATAAACCCTTTTAGTCCTTTTTGTAATTTTTTACCAGAAACATCAAATTTACTCAGTGACAGTGCATTTCCATCTTCCAGTTTTGCATAGGCATAATTATTCCCTTTTTGAGCGATAGCAAAGGCAATTTTTTTATCACTATCAAATAAAGAGAAGCCTTTAAAATCGGTCGTAGCTTGACCAACCAATTGCTGTTGGTAATTATAAAGTTTGATGATTACTTCGCTTTCAGGATTGGTAGTCAATAAGTTGGTTGTTATAAAATGATAGGCATTATTCTCGCTTTTTTTAACAATTAATCCAAGGTCAGATCCTAAAATATTCGATTTAACAAAACGGTCGTCACTGTAATAAGCATCATGACAAGGATTGTCTTGTTGTTCCCAATTGTAACGATAATGCCGCCAACTATATAGTTCATTATCCCAATATTGTATTTCTCGTTCTTCTTCATCTTCAGCACTATCTTCTGAATAAACCTCTGTGTGATATTCTTCCTTATAATCATTATTTTCTGTGGTAATTTCTTCGGAATTCAAGGAACAATCATAAATGGCGTATTCCTTTTTAAAACTGATTTCCACACGATACAATGAGCCTGGATCTGCATTAAATAACTGAGAAAGATCAATGGCGTGCGCTTTCCAAACCCCATTGTTTGTGGTAGCTTTATCTAGCTGAATTGTCTTTTTTACAACTCTTATACCCACTCTTTTTAGGTTGTAAGCATAAGAACTTCCCAAATCAAATTCTTGTAAATATTGAAGCATATTATCTTCAAATATCTTTACCACACGAACATCGACTGCATTTAAATTCACTGCTTCAAAATAGAAAGGGTTTGAAGCTGAATTTGGTAAAATCACACCTTTTGAAAGCAATCTTACAGCGGGTTTTATTTGTTCGAAAGAGATGAGTTCAGAAAATTCTTTTTTTAAAGAATAATCACTTGTGTTTTTAATCCCGTTGAAAATAGTCACTCGCACATCACCAACTACACGACTTTGTGGATAAACATGAAGCACATTTCTATCCACTTCGTAACGAAGATTTGTAGTATTTTCGATAACGACTAACCCTTCAAAATTTTGATTTTCTTTAATTGGATCTGAAAAATTGATAGAAAGAGAGGCTTGCGGAGAAACGACACTTTTAACATCTACTACCGTAAAATTATTTTGACCTGGGATTGAAACCTCTTCGTTCCCTTTATTTTCAACATCAATAACAATTCCATCCCAAAAAACATCAATTTTAGAATCCTCTATTTTTCGGTAAATACTATCGATTTTAAATTCGAAAAACTTAGCATCTTTTGTGTCTGAGTCCCAATAAATATAAATTTTATCATTCTCTTCCTGTGAAACAAAAATTAACTGTTTTGCTTTTTCCGAACTAATAAAATCTGAAACCTCTATAACTCCGGAAATATATTGCCATTCTTTGGAGTAGGAATGTAATTCTCCTAATTTCAATTTAAAATTTGCAGCAATGGTTTTAAATGAAAAAGTGTATGTTTCAAATCCATTTTCGACATCATCGTACAATTTATTTAATAAAACGGTAACTATATATTCGGTATCTGGGAGAAGTTTTTTTTCGGGTTGAAATACTAGTGTTCTTCCATTTTCAATAATCAATCTTCCTTCTATTTCTGGAGAAACTGAAATGTATTCTGTAGGAATTTCTTGAGTTAATTCATACTGCTCTAATGGTTTTACTAGCTCTACTCGTATCGAATTTGCAATGGAATTTTTTCCGTAGGTATTATAGGAAATATAATCCTTAAATTTAAAAAGGTTATCGGTTTCGGTTGGTTTGTTATTACAAGATAAAAAAATAAGAAAGAAAAGTACGAATAGAAAACGAAAATAGGGTTTCATAAATGATGGTTTTAAAAGATGATTAAAGGTATTAAAAAAGCTATTATGGAATGTGAAAATTGTTTGATATTATTTTGAAAATAACATCTCAATTTTTAATAGGTTTTGACAACAATCAAGCCAAAAAAGATATTTTTATTGCTTTTTTAGAAAGAAATTGATAAAAATCGACACTTTTAACAAAATTTTGAAGGGAGGTTTTTATAGCTAACGTAATAATACTTTCTTTTGGTATTAGTAAATTGTTATTTATGAATTGTTTAACAGATAGAGAGAATCTTAACTAGTTTTAAACTCATATTCTCTTTCTACTTTACAAATCCTAACTTTATACCATTGATACCACTGTTCTTTCCCGAGTTTTTGGGCTGCTAAATGATCTAGATTAGCTTTCCAGTTTTTAATATCGTCTAAGTTTTCCCAGCAACTAATAGTAATACCTATATTATCTCGAGCTGAATCTATGCCTAAAAAACCAGGTTGTTGTTTGGCGAGGTTTTCCATTTTGGATGCCATTTCTTTATATCCTTTACTGTTTTCAGAAAGTAGTGATGTGAATATTACTGCATAGTAAGGTTTCATGTTTTTTAAATATTATTTTACTCTGACACTTCGACTGCGCTCAGTATGACAATTCATTTATTGACTAAATGGATTTGTCTGTTACTTATAAATCTTAATCACCAACTCCCCTTCAGCATTCATATGTGCACGATACATTCCGGCAGTATTGAATTCCATCGCGATGTTTCCGTCTTTGTCTATGGCTACAATTCCGCCGTCACCACCAAGGGCAGGAACTTTATTTTGTATGACTTCTTTTGCAGCTTCTTGTAATGTAATTCCTTTATATTCCATCATTGCCGAAATATCGTGAGCCACCATTGCTCTAATAAAATATTCTCCCCAACCCGTTGAAGAAACTGCGCAAGTTGCGTTGTTGGCATAAGTCCCTGCTCCTATAATAGGAGAATCCCCAATACGATTCCAACGTTTATTAGTCATTCCTCCAGTTGAAGTTCCTGCGGCTAGATTTCCGTGTTGGTCCAAGGCTACACAACCTACCGTTCCAAATTTTGAATCCTTGATAAATGGATCTTCAAACGAAACAGCTTTATTTTTCTTTTCTTTCTCTCGTGCTTTTACTTTCTGAAGTGATTGAAAACACTTTTCCGTATAGAAATATGAAGGATCCATCATTTCAAAACCTTGTTCTCTTGCAAATTCTTCGGCACCTGTTCCTGCTAATAATACGTGAGGAGAATTATTCATCACTTCTAAAGCAAGATTTATTGGATTTTTAATATGTGTTACTCCAGCAACAGCTCCAGCATTTAAAGTGGCTCCATCCATAATAGAAGCATCCAATTCGTTGGTTTCTTCGTGAGTAAATACAGCACCTTTACCAGAATTAAACAAAGGAGAATCTTCCATTATATTTATAGTTGCTGTTATCGCTTCTATAGAAGTCCCACCATTTTTCAATATGGCATGTCCAGTAGTAATCGCTTCTTTTAATTTTTCTTTATAGGCAGTTTCTAAAGAATCACTCATGTTTTTTTTCAAGATAGTACCTGCTCCTCCATGAATGACAATTCCGAAAGTTTGTTCGGTAGAATTTGCTTTTTTAGAAGAAATTGGAGCTTCTGAAATTGAATTATTTTCATTTTTACAGCTAAAAAGTACAAATAATCCGATTAAAAGTGTTAAAATTTGTTTCATGACTAAATATTTTTTCAATAAAGCTAAGATAGTTTAAAACCCCTGTAATCACGAAGCTTTTCAAGCAAAAAAATGTAGGAAAAAAGAAACAAAAATAACCACATAATCGATTAACGACACCTTTAAAACGTTTAAGTGTTGTTTTTTGATTTATTTTTCTTACATTTGACCTAACATCAAGCCCCAAATTTGATGTCCCCGCAAAATGAAAACTTATAAACTTAGCCTACTTGCTATGGCATTTATGTTTCTATTTACATCTTGTTCAAAAGATGAAATTGAAACCACAGAAGAAGCAAACTATTCAATCGATTTAAATTTAGCTCAAGAAACAGATTGGGAAATCGCAAATGAAATCTTAGTTCTTATTAATGAACATAGAGTTTCTGTTGGACTTTCTACAATTCAAGCTGATCAGCAATACGCATCTGCTTATGCTGTAGATCATACCAAATACATGATTGACGTAAATGGGATTAATCATGATTATTTTAATGTTCGGTCTGAAGCTTTAAAAGACAGAGGTGCTGTTCGTGTTGGAGAAAATGTTGCTAATGGCTATACATCTGCAGAAGCAGTTGTAAACGCTTGGCTAAACAGTTCTGCACATAAAGAAATTATAGAAGGAAACTATACTCATTCTGGTTTTGGAGTTGTTCCAAACGAAAACGGAACTTACTTTTTTACACAACTTTTTTACAGTAAATAATTTTACTTTTTTAATAAGCTTAATAGCCGTATTTTTATACCTTAACTAAGATAAAAATACGGCTATGGCTATTGCAAAACCTTTTAACCTCAACAAGTGGATTGAAGATAATCGTGACTTATTAAAACCTCCCGTTGCTAATAAAAATTTATATGTTCAGTCGGAAGACTATATCGTTATGATTGTTGCTGGTCCTAATGCTCGCAAGGATTATCACTTTAATGAAACCGAAGAATTATTCTACCAATTAGAAGGAAATATTCAAGTTAATATTCAAGAAAACGGCGAGAAACGAGAAATGAAACTCGGTCCTGGTGACATGTTTTTACTTCCTGCAAACATTCCTCATTCTCCCGGAAGAAGTGAAGGTTCTATTGGTTTGGTGGTTGAAAGAGTACGGAAAGGAAGGAACCTAAAAGACGGTCTGATGTGGTTTTGCGATAATTGTAATCATAAACTATACGAAGTTTATTTTGAGCTTCAAGATGTTGAAAAAGATTTCCAACCACACTTTAAAACTTTTTACACTTCCGAAGCATTGCGTACTTGCGATAACTGTGGAACGGTGATGGAAACAGATTCGAGGTTTTTTGGAGATTAATTCATTTTTAAAAATTCGCTTTTACACCAATATTAAATGCTCTTGGCATTCCGGGACGTAAGCCAGCAGGTCTTCTGGCAACTACATATATTTGATTAAATAAATTAGAAGCATTGGCAAAAAGATCTATGTTTTTATGAATGCTATAGTTGGCACTAGCATCAATAATAAAATAGGAATCTGTTTTTTCGTTATAAGGGATAGGACCTTGGCCTGGTTCGGTTCGCATTTCATCCATATATTTCCCACTTAGATTTACACTAAACTTATAGTGTTCTATACCTATTAAAAAAGTAAACTGATTTTTTGCAAGATAAGGTATTTGGTCTCCTGCAGACACTTCTCCCCAACCACCAAAATCACTATCAAAATTGTTAAGAAATTTTGCATCTGTATAGGTATAAGTAATGGATAATGGTAAACTAAAAGCACTTTGCTTATTAAAGTACAATAAATCGTAGGTGGCTAAAAACTCCAATCCTTTTGTTAGCACATCACCACCATTAAACAACTCGTTGGTTCCTCCACCACCAGCTCCTTCAAGATCGGTTCCTAATAGGTTACTGTAATCGTTTGCAAATAAAACGACTTGTCCAGAAAGTCCTTTTTTTGCATATCGAATACCCAGTTCATAATTAATACTTTCTTCAGGTTCTACTTCTTCTTTAGACCCAGGAGGAGCAAATCCTTTATGAACACCTAAAAAGGTGCTTATATGTTTATTAAATTTATAATCCAACCCTATTCCTGGAATAAAAACCGATACTGTATTGCTTCTTTGAGTAAGATTAATTCCTGTTCTGTCTGGATCGGTATTACCATAATCTTTTCTTTTCTGTCTAATATTTTCAAAACGAAAACCGGGAGTTGCGGTTAGTTTTCCAATAGTTAGCTTATATTGTAGATAGGTTGCAAAAGCGGTTGCCGTTTCTATTCTATTACTTTCGGTACCGTGAACACCTGCCTTTGTGAGTTCCATCACACCGTTATTCATCGCATATTCATCATACCACTGAAAACGATCTATTTGGTCTTGATGTATTCTAAAACCTACATCGATGTCGTGTTTAATTCTATTTGTTTCAAAATTATAACCCAATGCAGTTTGCACTCCTTGGGCATAATACGATCTGTTATTTGCCTTTACAAATAAAGCATCTTCATTAATACTACTTGTTCCAGTAATAATATTATAAGCTTCATTAAATTCTGAAGGATTATCCAATATTTCAGCAATTTTTGTTTTGGTACCTGTACTGTCTTTTACCTTATCTAATTTATACCAGTTTCTATCAAAATTAGTTCGGTAAGCAACGGTATTTATTGAAAAAGATTCAGAAAATTTTGCAGTATGTGTTAAGGAATATTGCGACTGTTTGGTGGTAATATTATCAACTTGAGAACCTGCATACCTTCGTATTGGATTGTTGTTAAAATCTTCTTGTGTTAAGCCAAGATAAGTCTCGTTAATATCTGCTAGAGCAAATCCTACTTTAAAGGTTAGCGATTGATAAACTTTAGCACTATCGCTAGTATTTACACGAAACTTTGCTAAATAATCCTGTTTTGTAAATCCAGAATTTCTATCGAACCCTCTGTTTTCCGGTTGGTCTATTTCTTTAAATCCATTAGACCCAAATTGTAGTGTTTCTACCAAATAACCAAACCGTTTTTGAGAATCACCAACACTAGCATAAAGGTTTCGATTGCCAAAACTCCCTCCCATTAAATTTATTTTTCCGGTAAACTCATTGGGAATTTGAGTAGAAATTAGATTAATAGCTCCACCAGTAGTATAGGGACCGTATTTTATTTGGCTACTTCCCATTAATACTTCAATCGCTTGAATTCTTCCTATGGTCGGAAAATAATAAGCTGCCGGAGCAGCATAGGGAGCGGGAGCAATTAAAACTCCGTCTTCCATTAGGGTGATTTTAGAGCTTCTTTCTACTCCAGTTCCTCTTAATCCAATATTCGGAAAAAGTCCAAAACCGTCTTCTTCTTGAATATTTACACCTGGAATCGTGCGGAGTGTTCTATTGATATCGGTATAGCTAAATTTTTCAATATCACTCGGAGAAATATAATGAACAGATCCCGGAATATCTTTTAACCTAGTATTACCCCCAGAAATAATCATCACTTCAGAAAGGCTTGAAATAGACTCTACTAAAGTAACATTTACGGTTAACTCTTCATTAAAACCTATTGAAACTTCTTTTTTTTGAGTAAAATAACCAATCGCAGAAACAACTAAGGTGTAATTTCCTTCAGGGATATTTTCGATAATATAATAACCGTTTCCGTTAGTGGAAGAACCAAAATTAGTTCCCTCTAAATAAAGTGAAACACCCGAAAGCATACTGGTACTACCGTTTAATTTTATATGCCCTTCAATTTGGGAATTTTGAGAATAAGAATGACTGAAAAAAAAAACCAAAAATAACAATGTAAAAAAACGCTTTTTCATTTGGAGCTATTGGGGATTTACTTAAAATTAAATAAGTTTATTATTTAAAACGATTCTAATTAAGGCACAAAACTCTATATTATTTAGAAACATTCCAAATAATATTGTAGTTATTTTTAAATCAATTTTAATAAAACGAGAATGTGTTACAATTACTCATTTGTTTTTATTGTTTTAATAGGAATCCGTACCTTTGCACTCTATTTTAAAAAAATGTTCTTCGCGACTTTTTAGAGCGAAGTTTCTATTAAATGTCATTCCTGCGAAAGCCGGAATCTAAATAAAAAATCAAATAAATATGGCAACTGTAACAACCGCATTTGGAATTGAAAATGCACTAGAAAAATTAGGAGTAAAAGAAATAAACAAAGGAACTTCAACAGGTTCTAACTTCTTTTCTGAAGGAGAAATGATTTCTTCTTATTCTCCCGTAGATGGAAAATTAATCGGAAAAGTAACGACAACTACTCGTGAAGATTATGAAAAAGTGATCACAACAGCACAAACTGCTTTTATAGAATGGAGAGCAGTTCCAGCACCTCAGCGTGGTGAAATGGTACGTCAGTTTGGAAATAAATTAAGAGAATTAAAAGAGCCTTTGGGTCAGTTGGTTTCTTACGAAATGGGAAAATCATTACAAGAAGGATACGGGGAAGTTCAAGAAATGATCGACATCTGTGACTTTGCAGTTGGATTATCAAGACAGTTAAACGGACAAACAATCCCTTCAGAAAGACCACAACACGTAATGCGTGAGCAATGGCATTCATTAGGAATTGTAGGAATTATTTCTGCCTTTAACTTTCCAGTAGCTGTTTGGGCTTGGAATACTACCTTGGCTTGGATTTGTGGTGATGTTTGTGTTTGGAAAGCTTCCGAAAAAGCACCACTTTGCTCGATTGCTTGTCAAAATATTATTGCAGAAATATTAAAAGATAATAATTATCCTGAAGGAATTTCCTGTATCATCAACGGTGATTATAAAGTTGGCGAAATGATGACAACCGATAAAAGAGTTCCGTTAATTTCGGCTACAGGTTCTACTCGTATGGGAAGAATTGTTGGGACAACGGTTGCAGAACGTTTCGGAAAATCATTATTAGAATTAGGAGGAAACAACGCTATTATTATCACTCCAACTGCCGATTTAAAAGTGGTAGTTCCAGGTGCAGTATTTGGCGCGGTTGGTACGGCTGGACAACGTTGTACTTCAACCAGAAGATTGATTATTCACGAATCTGTATATAATAAAGTACGTGACGCTATCGTTGGTGCTTACGGTCAGATTGTGATCGGAAATCCATTAGACGAAACAAAACATATGGGTCCATTAATCGATAAAGATGCAGTAAATATTTATTTGGCAGCTATTGAAAAAGCAAAAGCTGAAGGCGGAAATGTGTTAGTAGAAGGTGGCGTTTTAAACGGAGAAGAATTTGAAAGTGGCTGCTACGTAAAGCCAGCAATTATTGAAGCTGAAAATCATTACGAAATTGTACAACACGAAACATTTGCTCCGATTTTATATCTAATGAAATATTCGGGAGATGTAGAGAATGCAATCGATATTCAAAATGGAGTTGTACAAGGATTGTCTTCTGCGATTATGACGAACGATTTGAAAGAAGCAGAAAAATTTCTTTGTTATGCAGGTTCCGATTGTGGAATTGCCAATGTAAATATTGGAACTTCGGGTGCTGAAATTGGAGGTGCTTTTGGAGGTGAAAAAGAAACAGGTGGCGGACGTGAATCCGGATCTGATGCTTGGAAAATCTATATGAGAAGACAAACTAATACAGTAAACTACTCAGACGAATTGCCTTTAGCACAAGGAATTAAATTTGATTTGTAGAAAAACCATTTTTATATTATTAAACCTGCTAGGTTTTGAAAACCTAGCAGGTTTTTTTATAGATTTCCCTTACTTAAAAACAAGTAAATAATACATATCACCAATAAAACACCCAATATAAAAAAGAAAATCTTCCAAGCAGAATAAGGCCGTTGCCCCGATAATTTTCCAGATTGCCCATTGACAAAAAATTATAACGTTTGCCTTTAAATTTATAAGCACTTATATAAACGGGAAGCAAAATGTGTTTAAAGGTTTCTTCAGACAAAGTAACATCTAATGTCGAAATCCGTTGAACATCACCACCAATATCTCTTCTTGCCCAAATATCTGCAATAGATTGTGCTACTTTTTCAGCTTGTTCATGACCACTTTTTAAGGGGATGGTGTATTTTTCGGTAACAAATCCTGCTAAAAAACTACTGTCAAATGGTTGTAGTAATTTTAAATTCCAGCTTGCGATTTCATTTGGAATTGTCCCTGATTTTTGTTTAGAAGCCTTTGTTAAAGTGTCATCTACAAAACCTTTTACACTTCCTGAAGCTGGATACCATCGTGTTTTTTGTTGCTGAACTGTTCGTCTATTTTTTCCCGATCCAACGGTTTTGGTAACATAATAATGCTCTCCTCGTTGTCCTGTGTAATCTGCGTATAATTGAGCGTCAAAAGTCCAATAAGGAGAATACAATCCTTTGGTGTTTTGCGGATCTAAAGTGGCTTTTTTTAACTTATTGGGAGCAAACCAAAGTCCTTTTACCCATTTCTGAAAGATATGGTGTGCTTTTTTCTGGTTAATCTGAAATGGTAATACCGCACCAGGAATAATCCATTCCTCTTTATACATATCTTCAATAATCAAAGGAGTAGCACAGTAAATACAATGTAGCGATTTGTAATTCTCTTCTATATGCTGATTGGCACCACAGTTTTTACACTGAATCATCGTGATTTCTTCACTATGAGATTGTGACCCCATTTCACTTAAATAGGCTTTGAGTTCTAGTTCTTCAATACTTTCTTCTGAAGGGCTAATCGTTTCTGTATGTCCGCAATATTCACATTTAAGATCGGTAGTTCCTGGAGCATACAAAAGTCCTGCACCACAATTGGTACAGGATTTTTTTAATTCGGATTTTTTAGTAATTTTTTCTTCCATACTAAATTAGACCTAACAGGTTTTAAAAACCTGTTAGGTCTGGACAAATAAATATTATTGAGGTGGAAGTGGTGGCGGAGTATTTCCTCCCAAAAATGCCTTTAATTCTTCTACTTCTTTTAAAGCAGTCCAATTCGGCATTCCTTGTTTCCAAACCAATGATTCTTTATTTACGGTTCTACTTGCAAATAATGCTTTTAACTGTTCAAAATTTACAGGTCCCATTTGTTTTCCTTCCTGCGAATAGAAATACTGAATGCTCGGAGGCATTGGAGGTGGCATCATTCCGCCTTGTTGTTGCATTGGGTTTTGTTGTTGTCCACCCATTTGAGGCGACATTAAACCGCCCATTTGTTGTGCAAGTACAAAGCCCATTCCCATTCCCATTCCTGCGCCTGCGGTTCCGCCTTCATTTTTTGCTGCTGCTTCAATTGCTTTGGCTGTTTTGAATTTGGTTAATTTATCTAAGTCTAACTTATCAATACGGCTGTACTCAAAGATTTCTTTTTTAAGTTCTTCGGGCATCGAAACATTTTCGATATAAAATTTCTCTAAAGAAATACCTACACTTAAAAACTCGGATTCCATTACTTCCTTACAAGTTTGAGAAAGCTCGGTAGTATTGGCTGCGTATAATTCTATTGGAAGATTTGCTTCTCCAACAGTATCTGTAAAACGAGTAGTAATTAAACTTTTTAGATGTTCGTTAATTTCAAAATTGGTAAAATTATTATCGGTACCAACAATGTCGATGATAAATTTTCCTGCATCATCAATTTTAAAAGC